>NZ_BORB01000001.1:0-296552 GCF_018332955.1 Lederbergia ruris | reverse complement strand
TTTAATTTTATCAAAAGGTGTCCTTTTTGTTTACTAAAATAGCGACAAAAAAAGGCGTGGGGTCTACACTTTTTAAGTGTAAGCCCCAACGCCTTAATTTTATTTACTGGAGTTTTGTCCCAGCCTCTTTTTAGTTAAGAATCACACAACGTTATTGGATAAGACGTAGGAGATCAGGTAATAGAATACTTGCGATATAACTTTCTTATTAGAATTATCCCAGGTGTAAATATATAAAAATGCCCTTCCCTTAGCACTTTAAACAGAGACAACCTAACATTTTTAACAAAGTTACTTTTTTCCATTGTCCCAAAGGAACATTCAATCAATACTTGCATTATATGAGGGTAGTGGGAGGAGTTTTTTACAGTATGGGAGCCATGATGACCAAAGGGAAAAATCATGGTCTAAAGAATTAATGAAGATGGGTAGAAATAGTGATTATGGGTGCAGTGTCAGTAGATAATTTGAAAATATTGTTGAATCGTATAGTTGAATACCTAGATTACCGCCTATTTAGCTGTTTCTTGCCTTTTGGGTGTCACTCCGATTATTTCATTCACATATGATAAGGTGACAATCAAAAATACCCATCCCCGCGGTTTAAAGCTGGCGAAGGCAAGGAGGGTTATAATAGTTGAAGGAGAATGAGTTCACACATAAACCATTGCTAACAAAAAGAGAAAGAGAAGTTTTCGAGCTGCTCGTCCAAGATAAGACAACAAGAGAAATTGCACAAGAATTATTTATTAGCGAAAAAACAGTTCGAAATCATATATCCAACGCCATGCAAAAATTGGGTGTAAAAGGTCGATCCCAAGCTGTCGTGGAACTTCTGCGCATGGGGGAATTAAAGTTATAAAGTGAAACTTTTATCAGAGAAGTTTCCCCCCTTCAAGTAAAATTTAGGGGGAATTCGTTGTCACTACGCGGCGCCAAAGATATATTTTCTCTGTAAGCTTGGACAACTAAGCTTTATGGGCAGTTACTTTTTTCATTCTATATGGTTTTTAGGTTGGAAACAGACTGTCTGTTATAGTTGAGTAAAGCACATCCGGCTATCCATTTTTTGGGAGCCGGCTTTTTTCCTCATAGGACCATTCTTATAAGGTTGGAAAGATTGCGATGAACCGGGTAATCGATTTGCCAAGACCTCGTCAAAGAACGCTGCCTTTTCCATTTATATAGAGATAATTCTGGATCGTATTTGTAAAAGAAAAATAAAGGTACACTTTATCTTGTTGTTGAAAATGCCACAACATCCACTCATTAAAATAGAACAAATTATTTTGAGAATATACCGGCGTAGTGGATACGTCTGCTTTTAGCTTTTTACACCATATAAAATACATCCAACACCTACAAAAATCCAGATAATTTTCGATAAGGAAATTTGACCTGTTAAACCGACTAGCCCTACTGTTGTCGCGATAATGAATACAATCGGACCAACTAAAACAAGCGAACTATTAATAATGAGAGCTTTTTGTACGTCATTAAATCGAAGCATAAGATAGGCCGCGAATATATCAATACTTCCCGACAATACTCTTAATAGTGCCATTATAATAATCGTTCTTTCTAAGAAAATAAACATTTTTTCCTCCCACTAAATGTTCTAATCCATTATATGCATTTAGAACAAAGTTAAGGACAAGTCAATTCATTTTTTGTATAATTAACTTTTTTCTTTTTGAACATCCTCTTTTATGACATTTGAGTGGAGAAGAGCTACTAGAACACATTTGAAAGTAAAAACGTCTTTGGCTTAAAAATTAGTCAAAGACGTTTTTTACTTACTCATATTTAACTTTTAAGCCAAATACCTCAATTAAGTCAACCGCTTGTTCAGGTGAAATAATAGCACCGCGCAGGTCATTTTCTTCCGCATGAATAAAGGTGAAGTCACATTGGCTAAGATCAATATTGCTTAGAGACGTTCCCGTAAACTGAACATCTTCAATAACAGAGTTAGTGAAATCTAAAAATGTCATGTTTGCATCAATAAAATTAGCTCCTTTTAATAAACACTGATCAAAACGAACATCTTGAAATTCAGCTAGATTGAACAAGGAGTAGGGAGCTTGACATTGATAAAATACAACATCATTAAATGTAGCCTGATCAAAATCAACGCCAACCAATTTGCAATGGACAAACTCAACACGTGTAAAGCGTGCCATACTCAAATTTAGATTCGTAAGGTCGCAATTTTCAAACACAACATCAATCCATGTGGAAGAGGGAAGTTGGATATCTTCGAAGACCACTCCCTTGATACGCATTTCTTGAAAGCGAACATGCTCAGCATAAACAGAATTTGGAAAGTTTTTAAATTCTACTAGCTCATAAGTAGAACGATCGTCGACCTTATCAATTGTTAAGACATCTAAGTCTTGAGGTAAATCTGGTGATTGTATTTTTCTCATTCTAACTTTCTTCAATGACAGCACCCTTTTTTGGTTTATTGTCTCACTTCATTTTTATGTTAATTGAAATATAGCAGAGCTGAAAACCATTTCTACATAATTGAGAGATTAAGTATAGAGGTAAAAAACCCGGTCTCAAAGTTGGAAGACCGGGTTTTTACTAGGCACTTATTCGCTTAATAGACCTTGTTCTTCATAGTATTTTTTAGCTCCGTCATGCAATGGAATCCCAGCAAGGTCAGTGACAGCTTCTTCTACATTCATTTGTTTTACAATGGAATGGGTATCCTCTAGATCACTTAAATTTTCCCAGAACGTTTTGGTCATCTCATAGATCATCTCATCATCGACTGATGCATCAGCCATAAGCATCATTTTAATCGCAAGCGTATCTACATCCTCTTCCTGATCATCATACGCATCAGCAGGGATCGTCATTTCCGTGTACCATGGATATTCTTCCATTAATTGTTTACGAACTTCCTCTTCGATTCCGATTAGCTGTCCACCAGCTGTGGAAATCATTTCTGTTACACCTGCTGTGGGCAAACCCGCTTGAATCAATGCACCATCAATTTGCTTATTTCTCATTAAGTCAATCGCTTCAGTAAAACCAACATAGTTTTCTTTAATATCATCAGGATAAGCAATTCCATAGGCTGGTAAAATGATGCTTGATTCGACTTCAGGTGTACTGCCGACTGAGCCAGGGGCGAATCTTTTTCCTTTCAAATCTGCAACAGAATCGATTCCCGCGCCTTTTCTAACAACAATTTGGTTTGGATTTAAATAAAGTCCTGCAACAATGCGAACATCGTCATATTTGCGATCTTTAAAACCTCTTTCACCATTATAGGCTTCCCAGATAATCCCAGCTGTGGCAAAAGAAATTTGCGCTTCACCTTCCTTCATAAGGTTTAAATTCTCTACTCCGCCTTTAGAGGCTTGAGCATTGACACGTAATCCGTCTACATTGTTATTCCAGAGATTCGCCATCGCAGAGCCTAACGGATAAATTGTCCCTGTTGTAGAAGCAGTAGGGAAATTCAAGTTTACTTGCTTTCCAGATTTATTGCTGCCATTTTTTCCTTCTCCATTATTATTTCCACAAGCACTAAGCAACATTAAAAGTGTAATTAGTCCGACCATCCAAAGGCCACGCCATTGTTTATTCATGGTATGATTTTAATTCTCCTCTATATGAAAAAATTTTTATTTATTCGCAACTTGTTTCTGTTCAGTTGCCATTGTTCTCTTTTGTAAAAATTGCCAGATACAAACGATGACTAATAAAGTAATCCCGATAACGTCTGTTAAATGTTCTGGTGAAATCATGAGTAAACCGATGGCGACAAACAAAATTCTTTGCAATAAATTGGCTTTTCCCAAAAACCATCCTTGCAAACCACCAGCTAATGAGACGACACCAATACTAGCTGTTATTGCGGGTATAATACTAGCTGTGTAATCACTTCCGCCCAATAATAATGCTGGTTCGTAAATAAAGAAAAACGGTAAAATAAAGCCTGTAATCCCTAATTTTACAGCGGTCATGGAGACTTGATTTTGATTCGTATTCGCAAGACCTGCCGCTACATAGGAAGCTAGCGCAACAGGAGGGGTAATATTTGATAAACAGGCATAAATTAAAACGAACATATGGGCAGCAAGAGGTGTGATACCAAGTTCGATAAGAACTGGAGTCCCTACGGTTGCCACGATCACATAGGCTGCAACCCCTGGTACACCCATTCCTAAAATAATACTCATTATCATCACTAGCAAAGCGGCAATAAAGATACTTTCATTTGTATAGTTCATCACACTATAGCCGAAATTTAATCCAAGCCCAGTTAATGAAACCGTACCGATAATGACTCCAATAACAGCACATGCAACCGCAACACCAATCGCTCCCTTTGCTCCTTCGGCTAGCGCAGCTAAAATATCTTTTAAACCCATCCTTGTTTCTTTACGAAACCAACTAGCGATAACGCAGGCTACAATTGAATATACCGCGGCAAATAAAGGTGTATACCCCATAAACATAAGGGCTAACAAAACAATGAGAGGGAGGGATAAATGACCTTGTTTTTTAATCACTTCCCAAGCTTTAGGAATATTTTCTTTAGAAATCCCTTTTAGCCCTAATCGTTTTGCTTCAAAATGAACGACCATGATTAATGCAAGATAATATAGGAAAGCAGGGATAATCGCTGCAACCATGACAATGGTATAAGACACCCCTAAATATTCGGCCATGACGAACCCAGCAGCTCCCATAATAGGAGGAGCAAATTGGCCACCAGTTGAGGCAACAGCTTCAACTGCAGCTGCAAAACGGGCTTTATAGCCATTTTTTTTCATTAACGGTATGGTTAATGTGCCTGTTGTGGCTACATTGGCGATTGCACTACCGTTAATCATGCCCATTAAAGCACTCGCAATGACAGCGACTTTTGCAGGTCCGCCTGGTGATCGACCTGCGATCGTTAGGGATAGATCATTAATAAATTGGCTAAACCCACTTCGGCTTAAAAAAGCTCCGAATAAAATAAATAAAAAGACAAATGTGGCCGAGACACCGATGGCTATTCCGAAAATGCCTTCACTACCCCAAAAAAGATAATCAATGATTCTTTTAACAGTAAACCCACTATGTCCGAACATCCCTGGAATAAAGGGACCGAGAAAATTATACAGAAGAAAAATCAGGGCTAATATAGCTAAATTCCCAACAACTCTTCTAGCAGCTTCAAATACAAGTAAAATACCAATTGCGCCGAATATGTAATCAGGTGTCAATAAAAAGCCGCCACGAAGAACAATAGTTTTGTAGTTTAGTAATAGATAACCAATCGAAATAATGGATAATAGGATACAAATAACATCTACAACGGATGGATAGCGGATATTCCGATTACTTTTCTTTGAAATCGGGTACAAAAGAAAAGTCATGATTAAAAGAAACAATAAATGCCAGCTTCTTAATGTGATGGCATCAAAAATACCGGAACCGGCAGAAAATAATTGAAACAATGACCAAATGATAGCAATTCCCGTCACTATTTTTGCTGTTTCTCCAACATAATTTCTAATTCTTGATTCACTATCTACCTTTTCGATTAATTCTTGTGATGTGTCAGCTTGATTTGCCACTAAAAGTCTCTCCGATCTGTTCAATAAAAGTTGAAATTTTAAAACATTATAGAAAAGTATATTATTATAAGAAAACTCTTCTGTCAATATCGTCAAGTTAAATAAAAAAATAGAAATGAAGCAGATTATATCCGCGTTCCTGTTCATTATTGCAAGATATACTTTCTACCTTTATCTTATCATGATCCTTCAATACAAAAAAGCGTAAAAGCATAAAAGCGTTAAACGACAACATAATATTTTAGTTATCGAAGCTTTACAGAAAAAACAGGAAGTAGAGAATAAATAATACCCGAGCCAATACATAGTATATCTATTTCGGGAAAACCTAAGATGCAAGGAGTGTGAGCACATGACAGAGAAAAAGCAAAAAAAGAACGAGCCTACAGTTGCACCAGGTATGAATGACCATGAAGAATTAGAAGAAAATGCTACAAAGAATGAAGTGGAAAAAGAGGAATATACAAAGGTTACGCATTTATCTTATGATGAAGTTGAACCTAGTTGATTTTTTCTTTACTAGCTGTCCTAAAAAAGTCGTTTTTTCCTTTTTAAGGGCAGCTGAAATCCTAATGAAAGGGGATATTTATAAGTAATTATAGGAAAACCATTTGGAGATATTATCAAAATAAATTAGGTCTTGTTCCCTGTTACTATATCCCTGATTTCCAACATATTCCAAATATGGACTACCCTTTGTTAGGTTTTTATTATAAGATTAAATCAATCAACTTGATTTATATATAGTGAATTGATTTAAATAAATACCAAGTGAGGAGGATGAAGAATCTAGATTGAATTTATGAAAACGCTAACAGTGCGGATCCGATTATTGAAGAAGGGGAAGAAAGAGTGATCAAGTTCTACTTTCTGAACATACTCACACAAATAATCAAACAAGAGATTGTTGGGGCTTATTTATTCAAAAAAATGGCAAGTGTAAAAACAAGAGGGGTGAAGATAATGGTCAATCATGTACGTAAATGTTTGTGTATTCTAATTGTAATTTGCTTTGTGTTTCAGGCAACACCTACATTTGCGAGTGACGAAAGTGAATTTCAGTCGGTAAATAAACATACACTGGCTCATAAAAAGAAAGATCGTGCGGAATATTTAGGGATGAATTTGTATAAAGGTCATCTCCACACCCACACATCTTTAAGTGACGGGATTAAATTACCGAATGATGCGTATGATTACGTTAAGAAAAATACAGATATGGATTTTTATGCGGTGACGGAACATGATGTGACGTATGATATCAGTACAGGTAGTGATTATATTGACGACTATAAGCAGTCCTATTCAGATGAATACAAAATATTGCATCAGCAATCAGATGAGCATAACCAAAATAACCAATTCATTACTCTCCCAGGTACAGAAGTCACTTGGTATGATGATGCCGGTCATATCAATTTATTTAATGCTGAGTGGTTTCCAAGAACATATGGAAAAGGAGCAGATGGAACCTGGGGATGGGGAAATCAGAAATATGATTTACCAACTTTTTATGCAAGATTGGCACAAGATCCGGACGCCATTGCCCAATTTAATCATCCATCCGCTTCAGGAAAAGGAAACTTCTTTGATTTCAAACATTATAATTCTGATGTTGACAAAAATATGAATCTATTTGAATACAAATACTCCAGTCATTTTGATACTTTTATTATGGCCCTTGATAAGGGATGGCATATTGCCCCTACATTTGGAGGGGACGAGCATAAGGGGAACTGGGGGACTGTTCAGCCAAATGTAACAGGATTATGGACAAAGCAGTTCTCAAGGAAAGGAATTTATGAAGCCATGAAAAATCGCCGTACTTTCAGTTCCTTTGATCGGAATTTCGAGCTGGCTTTTTCAGCTAATAATCAAATAATGGGGTCTATTTTACCTGCGGAAACAAGTGAGGTGAACATTCATATAGAGATGAGAGATCCTGACCCTAAAGACGAAATCGATAAAGTGGTAGTGTATAAAAATAAGGGTGAGGTAGTCAAAGAATATAAAAATATCAACGCAACGGAATTTAGCCGGAAAGATACATTTTCGAGTGAAAAGGGTGATTATTTTCTAGTTCGCGCGTTTCAAAAGGATGGCGATGAAGCAATCACAGCACCAATATGGATAGGGGATCAGACACGTGGTACTGATTCTTCACCAGAAATTAAGATCACTGGAAATATTCCCAATAAAGTGAAATTGGGAGATACTGTATCGGTTCCCAGAGCTTCTGCAATGGATGATAGTGGAGAAACTCCAAATGTCGAAGTAGATGTATTCGACGCAAAAGGGATAGTCGATGTGCAGGATCAGCGATTTAAAATAAAGGAATATGGTGAATATTTCATTCGTTATTCAGCAACAGATTCGAAGGGAAACACGCGTGTAGAATTAAAAAGAATAGTAGTCGATAATCACAAATTAGATGCAGAAAAACTATTAAATGAATTTCAACCAACCGTTCATGTCGGTGAAAATCAGGACAAAATTAGGCTGAACTTAGTAACGGATAATGTATTAGAGAAATCTTATGTACAATTTCAGCCAAAAACAGATCATACAAGTAAAAAGTGGAATAAAGCAAAAAAGATAAAAACAGATGTTTCTCATTTTCAAGTTGCATATGGAGATACATTTGAAGAAAGTAATTATCGAGTATTAGCTGCTCATGAGGCTACTTTATCCGGTTTGCAAAAGGGAACTGTTTATAAATATCGATATGGTTTCGGCCCCAATGGACCTTGGAGTAAAGAGTATGAATTTAAAACAGCAGATTCAAAAGAAGCGGTCATGTATATCATGGGAGACCTCGGTATACAAAACCAAGGATCAAAGGATTACCAAATATTCAATCAAATGTTTGAAGTTTTAAAAGGGAAAAATTCAGAGGGACAACTTCTTATACAAACTGGGAACTTTGTTGAAAACGGTGGTAATATATCAGCTTGGAATGATTTATTCAAGTATGTATATAAAGATATAAATATCCCAATCGCAAATGTTGTTGGGGAGCAAGAACGATTTTCAGATAGGAAATTAGGGGCATTTACTGGTTTTTTAAACTTCCCAAAAAACGGAGAAGGTAGCTATAAGGAAACGAATTATTCATTTGATAATGGGGAAGCCCATATAGCTGTGTTACATTCACTCCTTCATCTGGATGAGCAACTTGAATGGCTTGAAAAAGATATGCGTGCAACAGATAAAAAATGGAAGATCGTGATTGGGCATTATCCGTATTTTGGTGGGCATTTTAGTGATGAACCTGGAATGGATATAAATAGAATCAAAGTTTCTAAGAAATTTCAACAATTGGGGATTAGTCTTTATTTAGGTGGACAGGATCGTATCTATAAGCGAACAACGATTAGGGATGGAGTAAAAGATACATCTGAACAGGCCATGAATTTAGGGACCACCTTTGTTACTGTCGGGTCAGCTGGTTCCAGCTTTTATGATAATAAAGAATTTGACTGGGATCATATTGTTTACGATGACAATCTGCAAACAGGAATAGTGCTCGAGGCTGATCAAGATTCCCTTCATCTAAAAGCTTATAATGTCAAAGGAGAAGAAATTGATCAATTTACTATCAAGCAACCTCAGGATTACATTGATTTAACAAGTTTTGAAGTAGAGGATGAGAAATTTAAAGGAATTGGCTTGTTAAATTATCCAGGCACCAGTGAAATGGTTGTGGTGGAAGGTGAAAAATATGACTATTCGGGTCAAGAGCTATTAGAAACACAAGTAAAAGAGATAAAGCTTGAGCATTTAGGGAGAGAACAACTGATTCTTTTTGACAAACCTATTCTTTTTGAGGATCAGCATACATTGAAGGTAACAGTCTATGATAAAGAAGGGAATCCGCTCATCCCTACAAAAATTGTCAAAGAAGGTATGATGGGTGATGGATCAAAAGAGAACCCGTATAAAATTCAATCCGTAACAGGCTTAAATAAGCTTCATGAATTTCCAGACAAACATTTTATATTGGAAAAAGATATTAAAGGAGACCAAGACTTATTTCCTGCAATAGGTGTAGATGGCCCTCCATTTACAGGTTCATTTGATGGGAATGGCCATACGATTTCTGGAGTCATTGTTTCAACAGGTGGTGCAGGTCTATTTGCGGTGAATGAAGGGCTGATTAAAAATGTTGGGCTAATCAACACGGATGTCGATGTTAAACGCAGTAATGTTGGCATGTTAGTCGACCAAAACGATGGAACGGTTGAAAATTCATATAGTACTGGATCGATTATTGGGAATTCGACTGTCGGAGGATTGGTTGGCTACTCTAATGGAACAGTTAAAAACAGTTATTCAACGGCAAGGGTAAAAGCGCGTGGTAAACAGGCTGGTGGTGTGATTGGTATTACAAATCGAGGAAGCATTACAGAAAATATTTATGCGACTGGATCGATCTCGGCTGGAGAGAGTAATGCAGGTGGTTTAAGTGGTTATGCCTATAATGCAACAACCATTCAAAATAGCATCGCCCTTAATCCTTCGGTTGTGACGATAAGTTCAGCAAATAGAATCGTTGGTCGCGTATTAGCCGGCGAGACGGCTACGTTAAAGAATAACTATGCCGATGAAAATATGATTGTCAGTAAAGAAGGAGTCACAAAAGAAGATCCTCAAAATGAAAAAGGTCTTGGGAAAACGCAAGAGGAAATCAGCAGTCAAATATTATTTGAAGAGGAGCTTGGCTGGGATTTCGATCAAATATGGATATGGAGTGAGAAAGCTGGACGACCTTTATTAGCCATGAATCAGGAGGAAATTGATTCAGGAGCCGGAAAACAACCACCACTAGAGAAAAATGAGCAAGGGTTCTATTGGATTCAATCCCCTAAGGACCTAGAAGTCATCAATCAATTCCCTGCTGAGAATTACATTCTGCAGAAAGATTTAGATTTGGCAGGGAAAACCACTCAACCGATCGCAACAGATATTCCATTTATGGGCATATTTGATGGCAATGGGAAAAAGATTTATCATTTTAAATCTATTTCTGGTGGATTATTTCATATGAATCGAGGAACGATTAAAAATATCGGTTTACTTGAAGCTGACGTAACTGGGGATAATAGTTCACCGCAAACAGGAATCTTGGTTGATTTAAATAATGGGACGATTGAACAAAGCTTTTCAACTGGAAAGGTTAGTGGAGAAAATACAGTAGGTGGACTTGTAGGTTATTCGAATAAAATCGTGCGCAATAGCTATTCTAAGGCAGATGTAACGGCCAATGTGAGTCAAGCTGGCGGACTGATTGGTATAACGAATACAGGAAGTACGACTGAAAATGTTTATGCAACTGGGGCGGTTCAAGCTTTGAAAAGTAATGCAGGGGGAATTAGTGGCTATGGCTATAATGGGACTGTTTTGAGAAATTCGATTGCCTTGAATCCGTCTGTCACAACGCCGACTAGTGCGAACAGAGTGATGGGAAGGGTATTGGCAGGTCATACAGCTACTTTAGAAAACAACTATGCATTTGAAGAGATGGTGGTGGATCGAGAAGGCGTGACAACAGAATCGCCAACAACGATAAAAGGTCAGGGACTCCCTTTAGCTGAAATCGAAACGAAAAGAACTTATGAGGAACACTTAAGGTGGAATTTTGAAACCATTTGGCAATGGAATCAATCGGAAAAACGGCCCTTATTAAAATCAGCAATTGAAGAATAAAGTAAGTAGATTACTCAAGTTTCGGAGTAAAGGAAACACGCATAACCCCTTACCGCACTTGGCTTTGGGGTGGAAAAGTTATCAAGAAAACACAAAAAACGCCCTATTCTTTGGTAGAATATAGGTAATCACACCATTGTTGAGTAGCTCGGTGGAAAATGATTATAAAAGGTGTCCTGCCAACAAAACCCGGAAACGTATCATATCCGCGTTTTGTCGGCAGGACCTCTTAATTAGCTAAAGGGGAGAATAGAGAAGGATTAAGAAACCTAAAACTAGAATAATTAAAATGGGAGGGATGGATTTGAGGACGGATATAAATAATTGGATGCCACTAACTGTGTCGGAAATAAATGAAGTGTTCTCTAATATTCCGCTTCGGTGGTGTATCGCTGGAGGTTGGGCCTTAGATTTGCACCTATGTAAGCAAACAAGAGAACATAGTGATATAGATGTTATTATTACTCGTGGTGAGCAATTAATCGCTTATCAATATTTAAATCGTGATTGGATGTTATACAAGGCTGAGGATGGTAAGCTTGATCTTTGGGAAGATGGAGAGTATTTGAACTCGATAAATGACATATGGGTTAGCAAGAGCAGCGAGACGCCTTGGGCTTTTCAAATTATGATCATTGATACCGAAGAAAAGTCTTGGATTTATAAGAGGGATAAATCTGTTAGAAGACCAATTGATGATATTTTCTTGAAAACTGTCGAAGGCATACCTTATTTGAGACCTGAAATCCAACTCCTCCATAAAGCAGGTGGATCGCAAGTACGAGAAAAGGATTTTAATGATTTCCAAACAATGCTTCCGTCACTTCTACCACAAGAAAAAGCATGGTTGAAATCTGCTATAAACAGGCAATTTCCAGGAGGACATGCTTGGGTAGAATTCATTTAAATTTTATAACTTAACTGCTTATCGCAGACCTTAACTAACACAATTCAGGGCGTTGGTAAAGAAGTAGATGCCAGTTTCTCCAAATGCGGGATAAAACAACGCGTGTCTGTAGGTCGCTGATGAATCGTATAATGAGGATTGTGAGTTATGGTATCGAATTGAGGAAAAGCAAATAGGATTAGCATAAAGCTCGCTCAACTAACGGGTAGCTTACTTCAACGAGTTCAAGCTACTGATTACGCAAACTGGATTCCTTTTTTAAAATAAAGGATCCGATTTTTTATAAATCAAAATTCTTAGCGTACGATTTTTTTCCGTTCCGTGAGGTGCTCCCTACAATATCAAGCTCTTTCTTTGAATCGCTTACGAATGGAAAGAAATCTGAATGTGAATGACTATATAAAGTTGTTCTCACTCTTTTTTTCTATTGGAAGATAATAGTATAATAGAACCGATTGATAAAGAGGAGTGATAAGATGCAGAAGGGGTTCGTAGGAGTAGATATTGGCGGTACCAATACGGTTATAGGATTGTTTGATCAGGAGTTGGCACTGCTTGAAAAAAGAAGTATTCCAACATTGAAACCAAATTTTCCAAAAAAGACGGATAATCCGAAGGAATTTTTTGATGTCCTTACGCAGGAAATTCAAGCAGTAATAGCCAAACATGATGTTATTAATAAGATAGAGTGTGTAGGTATTGGTGTACCCGGTAAAGTTGATCCTGAAAACGGGATTGCCATTAATGCCGTTAATTTAGGTTATCAAAATGTACCGTTTGCAGATGAAATGGAAAGAAGGTTAAATATACCGACTTTTATTGATAATGATGTGCGCACCTATACAAGAGGGGAAGCTGTAGCGGGCGCGGGGGCAGGATTACAAAATGTTATATGTATTACGTTAGGAACGGGCATGGCAGCCGGTATCATGATTGATGGACAAATGATTGCTGGATCCGATTATTTTGCGGGGGAAATGGGACATGATCCAGTGCCTGGTAACGAAGCTTTGTGTAATTGTGGAAATATAGGGTGTTTAGAAACAATCGCTTCTGCAAGTGGGATTAGTCGATTAGCAAAGGAAGCGATTCAATCAGGAAAAACAACCATTTTAAAAGACGTAGCTGGAGAAATTAGTTCGAAAGATGTTTATGAAGCAAGCGTGAAAGGGGATCAAGTTGCAATTGGAGTCTTTAAAGAGGTAGCGACCGTTTTAGGGTTTAAGTTACTATCAGCAACATACTTAGTAAATCCTGAAGTAATTATTATTGGGGGAGGAGCAGCAGCAGCTGGACACTTTCTAACCGATCCGATCAAGGAGATATTCATTAAATATTATATTAATGAAAAACAACCACTTATTGTGACAGGCGAACTTGGAGATTCTGCTGGACTGATTGGGGCAGCTTCACTAGCTTCTGCCAAGAAGAAAGAAATGAAAAATGCTTGAATAATAAGCAATAGTTTACTAGAATAGAATCGAAACGTTTCAATTGTGAATAAGGAGGATATTATATTATGAAAAAAATACCTGTTGCTGTACAAATGTTTACACTCCGCGAAGAAAGTGCGCAAGATTTTGCTGGAACTTTGAAAAAAGTCGCTGAACTTGGGTTTAATGGTGTTGAATTTGCTGGTTATGGAGGCTTACCTGTTCAAGAAGTTCGTAAGATTTTAGACGAAGTTGGTTTGAAAGCTGCGGCAAGTCATGTACCTCTTGCAGATTTAAAAAATGATTTAACAAAAGTGATTGAAGAACAAAAGGTTTTAGGTAGTCGCTACATTGTATGCCCTTTCTTAATGCCGGATGAAAGAAATGAAGAAACTTATCAATCTCTTCTATCATTTTTCAATGAAGCTGGCGAGACCTGCAGAAAAGAAGGGTTAACTCTTTGTTATCACAATCATGATTTTGAATTAGAAAAGCTGTCAGATGGTAGAACTGCTTTGGAGACGATCTTCGATGGTGTTCCGTCTGAAAATTTACAAACGGAGTTAGATATATATTGGCTCACAAGGGCTGGGGAGAAACCTGTGGATTGGATCAATCGTTACAAGGGACGGACACCTTTAGTACATTTGAAAGATATGACTGTTGATGAAGAACAGTTCTTTGCTGAGTTAGGTACAGGTGGAGTGAATCTTGAGAGTGTGCTCGCTTTAGGGGAAGAAGCAAACGTCGAATGGTGGGTGGTTGAACAAGACCAATCTCGAAAAACTCCGTTTGAAAGTATCGAAATCAGTATCCAATATTTGAAAAATAAACTCCCGTATTTGAATAAATAATCGACCTATTAAAACTGACAAGGAATTTTGCTCTTGTCAGTTTTTTTACTGAAAAGAAAGGATATTATAGAACCGTGTCGAAAATAAGTATAATAGATTGGTATAAAAATGGAGGTTTGGAAATGATAAAAGGCTTAAGTACGGCAGGATTAGGTCAAGTGAAAAATATAGAGCATTTGATTGAACTAGCTTCCAAAAATGGATTTGGTGCGATTGAAACCTCAGGAAAAGCATTGCGGGATTGGGTTGAAACGAAGGGGTTGGCAGAAGCAAAATCTTTTTTAGATCAGCAGCAAATTATCATTGGTTCTATCGGGTTACCAGTAGAGTGGAGGGGAACAGATGAGCAATTCCAGGAAGGGCTCCCGACACTATTGGCAGATGCCAAGATAGCGGCAGATTTTGGCTGTAAAAGCTGTTGTACATATGTATTGCCGGCAACCGATCAAAAACCAGCGCACTTTATGGTGCAAGCAACAAAACGTCTTCGTCTGTGTGCACAAATATTAAAAGAATTCGGCGTCCATTTAGGGCTTGAATTTGTTGGCCCCCATCATCTCAGAACTGCCTGGAAATATCCATTTGTATGGACGATGGAGGAAACACTAGAGTGGATTAACGTAATCGGCGAACCTAATGTCGGTTTATTACTAGATAGCTATCATTGGTATACAACAGGTGGAACAGTAGAAGATTTATTGGCACTAGATCCTTCACAGATCACCCATGTTCATATTAATGATGCAAAGGATGTACCAGTAACTGAAGCCTTAGATAATGATCGACTTTATCCAGGGGAGGGTGTCATTGATTTACCTGCTTTTCTAAAAGCTTTAACAGATATTGGCTTTAAAGGTGTCATCGCACAAGAAATTTTGACCCCAGAATCTCCAATAGAATCAGCTGAAACACTAGCTGAAAAATCGGGAAAAGCCTTTGAGAAGGTATTTAGGAAAGTTTGATCTGTATGGATCATTCAAAAGGTTCATTGACTTATTGAAAAGTTCCTAGTTGAAGAAGACAATATCTCACGAAAACTGACATGGCATTTCGGTCTTGTCAGTTTTTGCTTTTTTATAGAGGAAATCATGGAATTTTGTCGAAAAGTAAGCTAATAGATTTATCGTACAACATAACCAAGCTTATGTGTCTAACTAGGAGGAGAAACTGTGAAGTGGCAATATAACCAAAAAAGTGTTTTTATGACATTATTATTATCTTTTGTAATTATCCTGCTTTTTCCGATTATGTTTGAGAGCTTTCTATATAAGAAGATGGAAACGGCCATAAAAGACAAAACAGATCGTTCTAATCTGGCTCTCTTAAAACAGGCGAGTGATGTTCTGGATCATGAAATGCAGCAAGTAACATCTTTATCTGCTCACATTTCTTTTCATCCGAAACTAAGCTATATTTTACGCCAACCTTCCAATCAAGAGGAGCAAGGGATAAGCGAATACTATTCTTTTATGAAGGATATTCAACAATATTCCCTTTCAAACACGTTTATTTATGATTATTCTATTTATTTGCCGGAGAAAAATATAACGCTTAGTCCCACTATAAAAACCGATTCTGAAACATTTTATAAATATATCTATCGCTATCAAGGTATGGATTTTAAGGAGTGGAGGAATGCGTTATTAGAAGACAATGCTTCGCCCCATTATGTCCCCACACATACAGTTTTGGAGGGGGTTTCAGGGGCCCGGAAACAAATGATTAGCTATATTCAGCCGCTGCCTTATGGTGAAACAAAAAAGCCAAAAGGCTATTTAACGATTTTAATTAATGAGCAAAAGGTTCAAAACATATTGCAAACGCTTGAATGGGCCAATCAAGGGAGTATTTTTGTATTAGATGAACAAAACAATGTCCTGACATCTTCTGGGGAAAAACAAGATGTAGAAAAATTGAATTTGTCTTTCAATGAGCGCGTTGGTGTTCAGCAGCAAAAAATCAATCAGGAAGATATGATGATATCTTATGTTGTTTCAAATCAAACAAAGTGGAAATATGTTTCTATCATTCCAAAATCCGTTGTGATGCAAGAAGTTAATACCATCAAAACCTTAGCCATATCTTTATTAGTGATCTGTTTAGCAGGTGGTCTAATCGCCTGTTTTATATTAGCTCGTCATCACTATATTCCTGTAAGAGATTTAGTCGAATCGATCCTAAAAAATGTGAATCGGATCGGTGGGCTCAAAACAAATGAATATCATATTATTCAAGAAAGCCTTCATCATTCATGGGATACGGAAAGAAAATTAAGGGATTCGCTTACTTCGCAAACGCCTAAAGTGCGAGAGAATTTCTTCATTCGCTTACTGAATGGTTTCGTTGATACATCCTCAGTGAACCAGGAATCATTGGACTTTATGGAAGTGAGGTTTTTAGGGGATGAGTTTTTAGTTATGGTAGTTGAGATTGAAGAGAATGATACGGGTTATTTAGAAAAGTCTGAGAAAGACTGGGCCATTACAAGATTTATGATCAGTAATATTTGTCATGAATTAATCAATCAAAACCACCATGGATATGTGGTGGAATTGGGGCAAAAAAGACTAGGTGTCCTGATCAATGATAATAAATTAGAGCAAGCACAATCCTTTACTCCGATCATTCAGAGACTAAAGGATTTACTAAAGGAGCGATTTGGGATTTTTATATCAGTAGGAATTGGGACAAACTTCAAGGGGCTGAATCAAGTCGTAAATTCCTATCGAGAAGCTGTACAGGCTTTAAATTATCGTATGATTAAAGGAAATAATCGGATTATCTTTTTTAATGAAACAAACGAAAATGCACATGACTATTATTATCCGACTGAAATTGAATTGCAGTTAATGAATTGTATTAAAATAGCCGATTATGAACAAGTAGAAACCATTCTCGATAATGTGTTTAGAGAAAATTTTCTCTTGAGGCGGATTTCCATGTCGATGGGAAAGTGTTTATTTTTTAATATGATGAGCACCCATGTAAAAATTCTAAATGATATGAAAATAAATCACCAAAATGTATTTAGTGAAGAACAAGATCCGGTTCAGGAATTACTTGCTTGTGAGACAGTGGAGGAAATTCATCAAAAGATTAAGCTGATTTATAAAAAACTTTGTGAAGAGTTGAAAGAGAAACGATCTGACCATAGTGAAAACTTGTTACAAAGGATCATTGACTATATATATCAACATTACGCTGATCCAATGATGAGTTTGACGACGATTGCGGAAGAGATGAAGATAACCCCACAATATCTCTCTTCCTTTTTTAAAAAACAGCAAGGTGAGAATTTAACTGAATTTATTGCGAAGATTCGCATTAATGCTGCTAAAAAGTATCTAGAGGAGACAACTTTAACGATATCACAAATTGCTAAGCGAATTGGCTATACAAATGATATCGGCTTAATTAGGATGTTTAAAAAGCGGGAGGGTATTACCCCTGGAAAATATCGCGCCAACTTAAAAAAAGCACAAAACGAAAATGAAGTATAAATATCTTGTCTTTTCCAAGATCGAGTCAAAAATGATAGACAATCGCAAGCTATCAGAAAATATGATAGTCAATCTTAAATATTGATAGTCTCTTTTTTTAAGTTTGTATAGTGAATCTTACATTTTCGTGATTAACAAAAATGGGCTCGTATGAAAACATGAGAAATAAGCTAGATGAAAGGAGGAAAGGATGATTTTTTATTGAACTGAATATGATTTCGGGAGGTCAATCGTAGATGAATAAGTTTCGTTGGAAAAAGCAAGTGAAGGTAGCACTTTTTTCTGTACTTGTGGTTGTAACCGCTTTATCAGGATGTAGCAATTCTTCTAAAAACGAAAAGACTTCAGGTGAAAAAGCTGATGATGGCTCACTTACATTATCTTATTGGGTGGCCAATAATCGTCCAGATACTCTTAAAAATTATAATGAGATGGCGGCTTATAAGAAGTTAGAAGAAATAACAGATGTGAAAGTGAACTTTGAACATCCTGCTTCAGGTGAGGAAGATCAACAATTTAATCTAATGATGACTTCTGGGAAGTTGCCAGATGTGATTGAACGAATTTGGACTTCAGTACCTGGTGGCCCTGAGAAGTATATAAAGGATGGAAAAATTGTTCGTTTAAATGATTATATTGATGAACATGCGCCTAATTTTAAAAAGATACTAGATGAAAATCCCGAGTGGAAGAAAATGGTCTCCACCGATGAGGGGAGTATCTACTCTTTCCCTTTCCTTAGGCAAGATGAATTAAATCTAACTTTTTATGGACCTGTTATTCGCAAAGACTGGTTAGAAAAATTAGATTTGGAGATGCCGGAAACGATTGATGAATGGCATACGGTATTGAAAGCTTTTAAAGAAAAAGATCCAAATGGAAATGGCGAAGCAGATGAAATTCCTTTATTAATTGATAAAGATGCGATTACGTCCAATGCCTTTGTCGGTGCTTATGGAGTTACAAATGGTTTTTATCATGTCGATGGTAAAGTCCATTATGGTCCAATTCAACCAGAGTATAAAGAATTTTTAACGTTAATGAATGACTGGTATAAAGAAGGATTGATTGACAAGGAATATGTGGCAACAGATGATAAGCTCAAAGATGCTAAAGTAACAAACGACCAACTTGGTGCTTTGATGGGTTATTCAGGCAGCAGTATTTTACGTTATATGCAATTGAAAAAAGATGATGGTGATTTTTCTTTAACAGGTGCCCCTTATCCCGTTCTTAAAAAAGGTGACGAACCAATCTTCAATTTAGGTGAGTCCAATTATAATGGCGTCGGTGCAGCCATTAGTACGGACAATAAAAATATTGAAGAAACGGTGGAGTGGCTTGATTATAAGTATGGAGAAGAAGGATTTAAATTGTTCAACTTTGGTATTGAAGGGGAAAGCTATGAAATGGTTGACGGTTACCCAACCTATACAGATGTGATCACTAATAACCCGGATGGAAAGTCAATGTCAGAAGGCTTAGCTTTATATGTTCCGGCTGGCTGGAGTGGACCATTCATTCAAGCGAAGGAATATGCAGAACAATACAATAATTTACCAGAACAACTAGAGGCGTTAGAAAACTGGAAAAAAGGGACAAATGAAAGAACGATGCCGATTGTCAGTCCAACACAAGAAGAAAGTTCAGAATATGCCTCGATTATGAATGACATTAATACGTATAAATCTGAAATGATCAATAAATTCATTATGGGTGAAGAATCACTTGATCAGTTCGATAAATTTGTTGAGACGATCCAATCGATGGGAATCGAGAGGGCGACTGAAATTCAGCAGGATGCACTGGAACGATATAATAAACGTTAATGATTGATGTAAGCGCTTTGGTCGCTTTGCCAAAGCGCTTATCATGATCCTGGTATATACATACAGTCGAAACGGAGGGATGACTACATGGAGACAGTCAGTCAGAATACAAAAATAAAAAAAGAGCCTGAGCTGATCTTTATAAAGGAAAGCTTTTGGCGTCGACTCGCAAAAGATTTAAAAAGAAATAAGTATATCTATATTATGGTTTTACCCGTAGTGATTTATTATCTTATTTTCCATTACGGTCCGATGTATGGAGTCCAAATTGCGTTTAAGGATTTTAGTTTGACAGAGGGAATCTGGGGAAGTGAATGGGTTGGTTTTAAACATTTTCTCGATTTTTTTAAGGGTTATTATTTTTGGAGGTTAATCCGGAATACTTTTCTTATTAATATTTATGAGTTATTACTGGCTTTTCCAGCTCCTATTTTACTCGCTTTGTTATTGAATGAATTAAGACGAATGTGGTTTAAAAGAGTTGTGCAAACAATCAGTTATTTACCACACTTTATTTCTGTTGTGGTGGTTGTTGGAATGTTAGTTGATTTCACCACACAAAATGGTTTAATCAATCAAGTACTCTCTATTTTTGGTATAGAGCCCATCTCGTTTTTACAAAAACCTGAATGGTTTCGGACTCTTTATATTGGCTCGGGTATTTGGCAGAGTATTGGTTGGGGCTCGATTATTTATTTAGCCGCGATGTCGAATATTAATTCTGAGCTCTATGAAGCGGCAAAAATTGATGGGGCCAATCGTTTTAAACAAGCCTTACATGTCACCATTCCAGGGATTGCACCTATTATTATCATCCTTCTTATTCTTCAAATCGGTTCCATGATGAGTGTCGGTTTTGAAAAAATTATTTTGATGTATAATCCCTTAACCTATGACACGGCAGATGTGATTTCAACCTATGTGTATCGTAAAGGTATTCTAGAGGCTAATTTTAGCTTTAGTGCGGCAGTGGGATTATTTAATGCGATTATCAATTTAACTTTATTAGTTTTGGCCAATCGTATTAGTGCAAAAGTCAGTGAGACAAGTCTTTGGTAAGGAGTTGATTGTATGAAAATAAAAGCGAGTTTGGGAGAGAGGATTTTTGATTTTCTAAATGTTTTGTTTATGCTTGTTCTTGTTTTCGCCACTCTCTATCCTTTTTTATATGTGTTATTTTCTTCATTAAGTGATCCAGGATTGTTGGCGAAAAATAGAGGGATATTGTATCTCCCGCTCGGCTTTACGGTTAAAGCCTATGAACTGGTTTTTCAAAATCCGATGATCATCGTTGGTTATTTAAATACCATTTTTTATGTGGTAGTGGGGACAACGATTAATATTCTACTAACAAGTATAGGGGCATATGCTTTATCAAGGAAAAATGCGATGTTAACCAAACCGATCATGATGTTTATCACGTTTACCATGTTTTTTAGTGGAGGATTGATCCCTACGTATCTATTAATTGGTCAACTGGGAATGATTGATACAAGATGGGCATTGATTATTCCGAATGCCATTAGTGTCTGGAACTTGATTATCATGAGAACGTCTTTTAAAGGAATACCAGATAGCCTGGAAGAATCCGCTCGGATTGATGGAGCGAATGATTGGACAATCTTGTTTAGAATTATTTTACCTCTGTCGCTTCCTGTTATTGCGGTTATGATCTTGTTTTATGGGGTTGGACATTGGAATGCTTATTTTGATGCGATGATTTATTTGCGTAATAATGATCTATGGCCGCTTCAATTAGTACTTCGTGAAATATTAATTGAAAATAGCACAGATAACTTTATTACAGGAGTCGGGGGAGGAGATCGTTATCCGATTGGAGAAACAGTTAAGTATGCTACGATTATAGTGGCGACATTACCTATTCTCTTCCTGTATCCATTTTTGCAAAAATATTTTGTTAAAGGTGTTATGATCGGCTCTATAAAAGAATAAAAGGAGGCAACCAATGAAACTCGCATTCACAACTCTCGGTTGTCCAGAATGGAATCTGGATACGATTATTTCAAAGGCAGTGGAATTTGACTATGATGGGGTGGATTTTCGTGGCTATTTAGGTGAAATGGAAATCTACAAACTACCTGAATTTTCCAGTGATATTGAAACAACGAAGAGAAAATTTAATGAAGCAGACCTTGAGATCCCGTGTTTTTCCAGTTCCATTCGCTTGTTTACAACTTCGGATAGCGAAGTGGAAAATTTCAAGGAAGAATTAAGACAGTACGGGCGCTTATGCCAAGAGTTTAACACCCCCTATATTCGTGTTTTTGGAGGAGGGATCGGGGATATTCCACGTCAAGAAGCTATCCAAATTGTCGAGAATAATTTGGCACAATTGCTTGCCATTGCTGAGCAATTTCAAGTGACTTTAATCTTAGAAACACATGATGACTGGACAAGATGTGAAAATGTGTTAGATGTATTGAATCTTACCCAATCTAAGTATTTACAAGTTTTATGGGATGTTCACCACCCATATCGAACAAAAGGTGAGGAGCCTGAAAAAACATGGGACAAACTTGGTGACAGGATCCAGTATACGCATTGGAAAGATTCCTATCCAAAAGAAGGAACTCCTCGGGGATACCAACTTTGTTTAATGGGAGATGGCGATATTCCTTTAAAGCGAATCTTTGATCTACTAGATGAAAAAGGGTATGAAGGTTACTACACCCTTGAATGGGAGAAAGTATGGTGTCCTGAGATTGAGGAGCCTGAAGTAGCGATTCCTCAATATGTGCAATATATGAAACAACTTGAAAGTGAGGGGGAATAGAAGAAAACTAGCAGAGCCATAGACTAGCTCTGCTTATTTTTTTGTCCCAGATCACGATATTGCTTTGGCGACATATTTGTTGCATTTTTAAACGCTCGATAAAAGGTTGACAATGTTTCATAGCCAACCTCAAAACAAATGGTAATGATTTCTTTGTCGGTTTCCCTTAATAATTTTTTTGCTCTTTCTACTCGTATTTCCATCAAATATTGTATCGGTGTTTTTTGATAGGTTTCTTTAAAAATTGTATTCACATAGCGGACAGAAATCCCTAATTTATCGGCGATATCATTAGCAGTAAGGGGTTCGTAGTAATGAGTATCAATATAATTTTTGATTGTCTCTGTTCGTAAACTATTTTTATCGAGAATTTTCGTTCTTTCTACTAGTCTTGTAAGAGTTAATAAGATATGTAATAAATGAATTTTCAACGCCCAGCCAGATAAAGGATCGTCGCTTGTTTGTTCATAAAGCATTTTCCTTAGTTGTTGCCTTAATTCACTGCTTGCGATCAGATCGGGAGTGAAAAATCTAGAAGTATGGAAGAAGCGATGATGAAGCTTATGCTCCCCAAAATGATCCAAAGACTCAATATCAAAAGCTAATACAAGTAAAGTTAAGCTTGTCTGTGAAAAAATAGAATGAGAAGTGAAAGGCGCTAGAAAGGTCCCTTGGTCTTTTTCTATTTTATGTTTTTGATCATTAATAAGGATCATTCCTTCTCCTTCAATGGCATATAGAATTTGATGAATATCATGATGATGGACGTTTATGACATCACCTGCTTTATGTCTACTTTCGTAAAGATAGGCACCCCATTGCGGTAGCTGAATTTTCCTCAAAGTCATTCTTTTCTCTCCTTGAACTAACATGAAAGTATATTTAAATTTTACCATATTTGTTAGGAAAACAGTTCCGAAATTAAGAATCCTTTTCCTATTTTCATAAGAAGTATGTATTGAAAACGGTTAAACTAAATGTAAATTGAGCTAAAGAAGGATGGGATAAATTTGAAGCATACTATTGGAATCATTATGAATGGAGTAACGGGAAGAATGGGGACGAATCAACATTTAATTCGTTCGATTGTCGCGATACGCGAGCAAGGTGGGGTTCAACTAGCGAATGGTGATGTGATTATGCCGGATCCGATTTTAGTTGGTCGAAACGAAGAAAAATTAAAAACCCTTGCAGATAAGTATAATATCGAGCGATGGAGCACAGATCTGGATGCCTGTCTTGCAAACCAAGAAGATCCAATTTATTTCGATGCTCAAACAACGGTCCGTCGGGCAGATAGTATCAAAAAAGCCATTGCAGCAGGAAAGCATATTTATTGTGAAAAACCGACTGCCTCAAACTTGGAAGAGTCTTTAGAATTGGCAAAACTTGCAAGAGAAGCTGGGGTTAAAAATGGCGTTGTTCAGGATAAATTGTTCTTACCTGGTTTGTTAAAATTAAAAAGATTAATAGATTCGGGGTTTTTTGGAGAAATATTGTCAGTAAGGATGGAATTTGGCTATTGGGTGTTTGAAGGAGACTGGCAAGAATGTCAACGTCCATCATGGAATTATCGCAAAGAAGATGGCGGTGGAATGGTTGTTGATATGTTCGCCCACTGGCGTTATGTTCTGGATAATTTATTTGGTAACGTCAAGGCTGTTTCCTGCTATGCGACGACTCATATTCCCAAAAGAGTGGATGAACAAGGGAATGAATATACTTGTACTGCTGATGACGCCGCCTACGGAACCTTTGAGCTTGAAGGGGGGATTATTGCACAGGTGAATTCTTCTTGGGCTGTTCGAGTAGATCGTGATGACTTGTTGACAATCCAAGTGGATGGAACTGAAGGAAGTGCAGTTGCTGGACTTAGAGATTGTAAGACACAGCATCGTGTCAATACACCAAAGGCTGTATGGAACCCTGATATTGAAAATCCACATGATTTTACAGCGCAATGGGAAAAGGTGCCAGCCAATCAAGAATTCGATAACGCCTTTAAAATTCAATGGGAGAAATTTTTAAAGCATGTTGTGGCAGATGAAGCATTCCCATGGGACTTATTAGAAGGTGCAAAGGGAACACAATTATCTGATCTTGGACTGAAATCTTCGAAAGAAAGATGCTGGATTGACGTGCCTGAACTTAAAATTTAAGGAGGGGAGAATAGATGGTTTCTATCCAATTACCAACGGCCGATGGGTCATTATACACGTATAAGCTAAATGAGGCATCATCTTTTGCTATTCCTGAAAAACCCTTTCAAAGTAGGGTAGCCTTTTCTGCAGCACATGTTGTTTGTGATCCACTTGCGAATACGGATCCATTAAACAACGCCCAAATCGATTGGGAAGGAACGCTTGCCTATCGTCATCATTTATGGTCTCTTGGATTAGGAGTTGCGGAGGCGATGGACACAGCCCAGAGAGGGATGGGATTAAACTGGGAGATGGCCAAGGAACTTATCTTAAGATCAGTGGCTGAAGCAAAATCAGTCAATGGAAGAATTGCTTGTGGCGCTGGTACAGATCATTTATTACCCGGGAAAGAAGTGACCGTTGAGGACTGTATCCAAGCCTATGAAGAACAGTGTGAGTTTGTCGAAGCTGCTGGTGGACAAATTATTTTAATGGCGAGTCGAGCTCTAGCCGCCTGTGCCAAAAGCCCGGAAGATTATGAAAGAGTATATAATCATATCTTACAGAAGGTTTCAAAACCTGTTATATTGCACTGGCTCGGAGATATGTTTGACCCCGCTTTAACTGGATACTGGGGACATACGGATTTGGATCAAGCAATGGATGTAGCCTTAAAAATCATCCATGCAAATGCGGATAAAGTCGATGGAATTAAAATATCTTTATTAGATGAAGAGAAAGAAATTTCAATGAGACGTAAGCTTCCTGAAGGTGTAAAAATGTACACTGGGGACGACTTTAATTACGCGCGTCTTATTCAGGGCGACGAATTAGGTTACAGTCATGCTCTATTGGGTATTTTTGATGCGATTGCTCCTGCCGCAGCTGCTGCCTTACATGCCTTAGACGAAGGAGATTTACGAACGTATCATCAACTTCTTGAAAAGACCGTACCTTTATCAAGACATATTTTCCAAGCGCCGACGTATGCGTATAAAACGGGAATTGTTTTTATGGCCTATTTAAATGGTCATCAGTCCCATTTCCGAATGATTGGGGGAGCGGAAGGTTCTCGATCATTGCTCCATTTATCCGAATTATTTGTGTTAGCTGATCAAGCTGGCTTACTTACAAATCCAGATTTAGCTGTCAAAAGAATGAAGCTTGTCACGGAATTATCAGGGATCGTTTAGGAGGTAGAAGATGAGTTCTATACAAAATATTGATCGATTAAGTTTAAATCAAATTACGACAGATCCTTGGAGCTTAAAAGAAGCCGTTGAAGGATGTGCTCGCGCTGAAGTGCCTTGGATTGCAATATGGCGGCACAAAATTGAAGAGATTGGTTTGAAAGAAAGTAAGAAAATCATCCAAGATGCGGGAATAAAAGTTTCTAGTATTTGCCGTGGCGGTATGTTTCCAGCAGCAACGAAGCTTGAGCGTCAACAAAGAATAGAGGATAATCGCAGAGCGATTGATGAAGCAGCTGAGTTAGGAGCGGAAACGCTTGTTTTAGTGTGTGGTCCCGCACCTGATAAAGATCTTGTCGCTGCACGTGAAATGGTTGCTGAGGGAATTGACCAAATTGTTCCTTATGCGAAAGAGCGAGGAGTCAAGCTTGGAATCGAGCCACTCCATCCTATGTATGCAGCCGAGAGATCTGTCATTGTTTCTTTGGCACATGCGAATGACCTAGCAGAAAAGTATACCCCTGATGAAGTAGGCGTGATTGTGGATGTCTTTCATGTATGGTGGGATCCTGCCCTTTTTCAACAAATTGCGCGTGCGCAAGGGAGGATTTTAGGCTACCATGTTTCCGATTGGCTCGTTCCAACTCCTGATTTATTGATGGGAAGAGGAATGATGGGAGACGGTGTCATTGATCTTAAACCGATTCGATTGGCTGTAGAAGAAACGGGATACACAGGGCCAATTGAAGTGGAAATTTTCAATCAAAAAATTTGGGACCAACCAGGAGATGAGGTTTTAGCCTTAATGAAAGAGCGTTATTTGGAATATGTATAAATTATGGGAGTGAGGGGAAATCCTCTCTCCCTATTTCTCATTCTGAAGAAAGCAGGCGATAGAATGTTACAGGGATTATTTATTTTAGATGATGTCGATTTGATCTATGGTAGTACATATGAAGAAATTAGCCAATATGTTCACATCTATGCTCCACCCCAAACGAGGAAGATGATTCGCGAGAACCTTGCTCTATTGGAAAAAGCGGATGTTATTTTTTCGGGATGGGGTGGCCCACGTCTAGATAAGGAATTTTTAGAAGCTGCACCAAATCTAAAAGCAATTTTTTACGGGGCAGGATCCATTAAATATATGGTCACAGATGAATTTTGGAAAAGGGACATCAAAATTACAAGTGCCTATGCAGCAAACGGTGTTCCTGTTGTCGAATATGCCCTATCTCAGATTTTATTTTCCTTGAAACGTGGCTGGCATTATGTCCTACAAATAAAAAAGGAGAAGAACTTTATTCCGAAGACAGATGTCCCAGGAGTTTACGGATCCACGGTTGGGATTGTGTCATTAGGGATGATTGGGAAAAATTTGTGTGAAAAACTGCAGCCATTTGATGTGAAATTGATTGCTTATGACCCATATGTTTCGGAAGAGGAAGCGAGCAAGCTAAATGTTGAATTATGTAGCTTAGAGGAAGTTTTCGAGCGGTCTGATGTTGTGTCCATGCATACCCCATGGTTGAAAGAAACGGAAGGCCTTGTTACTGGTAAACATTTCTCGTCAATGAAAGAAAATGCAACTTTTATCAATACTTCGCGTGGAGCGATTGTACGAGAAAATGAGATGATGGATGTATTGCAAAAGCGTCCTGATCTTTATGCGATATTAGATGTTACTTATCCAGAACCTCCTGTAGAAGGGTCTCCACTTTATGAGATGGAGAATGTGATTTTAACGCCTCATATTGGCGGCTCGATGGCGAATGAATGCCATCGAATGGGTGCTTATATGTTAGAGGAATTAAAACGATTTCTTGTTGGAAAAGAATTGAAATGGCAGGTCACCGAAGAAAGGTCTAAAATTATGGCGTAATATAAGGAGGGGAAGAAATAAATGAGTCAGACAATTTCAGATCGACATTATTGGCTAGATAAAATGCTTCAAATAGCTGAGCCTGTCCTTCAAGCGCTAGCGAATCACCAATTAAAAGAAAAGATGACCATTGAAGGGAAATTGTCCGATCGAGATCAATATACTTATCTAGAGGCATTTGCTAGATTGATATGTGGAATGGCTCCTTGGTTGGAAACTGGGCCTGAGACTGGAGAAGAAGGGAGGCTGAGGAGGCAATATATCGAGCTTGTTCAAAAGGGAATGGATGCCGCAACTGATCCCAATTCGCCAGATTATATGAATTTTTCAAAGGGACACCAACCAATTGTGGATACAGCGTTCCTTGCTCATGCCATATTGCGAGCGCCCCAACAATTATTTCATACGCTTCCGGAAAAGGTCCAGAAAAATATCATTATAGCGCTGAAACAAACTCGTTCCCGTAAACCATTTTTTAATAATTGGCTGTTATTTTCAGCCATGATAGAAGTGACGCTTTATAAACTTGGAGAAGAATGGGACCCCATGCGCGTTGACTATGCATTGAAACAGCATGAACAATGGTATTTGGGAGATGGAATTTACGGAGATGGACCTGAATTTCACGCCGACTATTATAATAGTTACGTGATTCAACCCATGTTGGTTGACATTATTCATACGATTGGGGATCAAGCGCAAGATTGGCAACAAATGAAGGATAAAATCATGCGGCGAGCGGAAAGATTTGCCAGCATTCAAGAAAGGAGTATTTCTCCTGAAGGGACATTTCCGGTTATCGGAAGATCGATTGCCTATCGTTTTGGCGCCTTTCAACACTTAGCGCAGATGGCTTTGCAGCAAAGACTACCTAGCGATCTTCAACCTGCTCAAGTAAGATGCGCCCTAACGGCTGTTATCCGTAAGGTGATGGAAACAAGCGGTACATTTGATGACGAGGGATGGTTGCAGATCGGACTTTGTGGTCATCAGCCTGAATTGGGAGAAGCGTATATCTCTACAGGTAGTCTTTATTTGTGTTCCACTGTCTTCCTGCCACTTGGTTTACAAGAAACTGACCCATTTTGGATTGGACAAGCAGACTGGACAGCGAAAAAAGCATGGAGTGGACAAACCATCTCAATCGATCAAGCGCATTAAGTTAGACAATCATAAAGAAATCATGAATAAATAAAGAGGCTGGGACACAACTAAAATGCTAAACTTCAATGACGAACAATGTATTGCCTTAGCGGAGGAAATATGCGTAGACTCCTGCGGGAAGTAAGAGTTCGGCAAGACCCCGGAAGGCAAAGCCTGAGGAGGCTTGACACTCGCCCGCGGAAAGCGAAGTATATTTCCGGAGCGAGTTTTATACACGCTAGTAGTTCGTTTTTCTTTTGGTGAAAACACTTTTGTTCCAGCCTCTTTATGAAAGTAGTTTATCAAAATGAATTCTCTTATTCAGCGCTATTACAAGCGGCGCACCAATGCTCATCACAACAAATTCACCAATGGCCACTGTAACCCAAGTAAACCAAAATGGAAAACCAAGAGCTAAATTTAGTTCAATCGCAATGATAAACATTGTAAAGCTAAATATACATGTATTAAAAATCATTCGCTTCCAAATACTTTTTATAAATTTCCCTGAAAAGATTGTAATGGATAGAGCGATAATGGATTGGCCAACCCCGAAAATAAGATCATATAATCCCAGTTCCGAAAAAAATAAATTGGCTAGAAATACGCCGATAATGATGCCAAAAATGTATTTCTTATTAAATATCACGAGATGGTTAAACATTTCAGATAAACGAAACTGGATGTTTGTGAACCCAAATGGATGGATCAAAGCAGTCACCGCAATATAAAGTGCGCCCACAATACTGTTGATCACCAGTGTTTTAGTTTTCATATTCAATTCTCTCCTTAGTTTTTTATCGTGGGATGGTTGCGAACCACGTCCTCTTGCCTTGCCAAAACTGTAATTTCCGCAAAACGTATTCTATCACATCCCATAAAAATTATCAGTCCTTTGATTAGTTGCACCCGATCATTTCGAATGGCATAGCCACCTTTAAAAAATATCTTGATATTTTTCGAAAAAAAAGAGACAATGCAATAGAGTAAGGTCTCTTTTTGAACAACCTCTTTTAATGAAATGTTTAATGGCTAACTGCCTATGGTTCAGGATAAAAGGATGGAAGGAGTTGCTTACCTATTATGAGTAATAATGAACTCCTGCGGCGAGATGGAGAAATAATGGCAGAATTGGAGAAAGATCTTCGTTATATTTCTGCCATTATAAAACAAAAAGGCCGTGTGATTTTGACCGATTATTCCATTACGCCACCTCAATTTGTTGCCTTACAATGGCTGGTGGAACAAGGAGATATGACGATTGGTGAGCTTTCAAATAAAATGTATTTGGCCTGTAGCACAACAACCGATTTAATTGATAGAATGGAAAAAAAAGAACTTGTCATGAGGGTTAGGGATCCTAAAGATCGACGAGTTGTAAGAATACATTTATTGGGAAAGGGAGAAAACATTATTGCAGAAGTGATCCGGAGAAGACAAAATTATCTGCAAGAAGTTTTAACTGACTTTTCAGATGAAGACGTTGTACAATTAAAGGGTTTTTTAGCTAGATTACATCAAGATATGAAGGAAAAATAGAAATGAAATAGTTGCTTAATGATCAAGCAGTGGATTTCTCTAAGTGAGAAGGAAATGCATTTGAGTAACTAGATAGACAAGAGGCGGAAAAGTTGGAACATGCAATAGGTGTCATTGATTCAGGTGTTGGTGGTTTAACCGTCGCTAAGGAAATTATGCGGCAAATGCCGAATGAAGTTATTTATTATGTGGGGGATACAGCACGTTGTCCCTACGGTCCGCGACCAGAAGCGGAAGTAAGACGCTTTACTCTACAAATGGCTGGTTTTTTAGTTGAGCGGCATATTAAAATGCTTGTCATTGCTTGTAATACCGCCACAGCAGTTGTATTACAAGAATTACGCGAAACACTGGATATTCCAGTTGTAGGTGTGATTGCTCCTGGTGCTAGAGCCGCTTTGAAAGTAACAGAGAACGGTAGAGTCGGAATTTTAGGGACTGTTGGAACGATCAATAGTCAAGCGTATGTTCGTGAATTGAAGATGATTAATCAACAAATCCATGTTGAACAATTAGCTTGTCCTAAATTTGTCCCGATTGTAGAAAGTTTTGAATATCATAGTAATGTTGCAAAAAAGGTCGTTGCGGAGACGTTGATTTCAATAAAAGGAAAAGGTATTGACACAATTGTGCTTGGTTGTACTCATTACCCCTTACTTGGACCATTAATCCAAAAAGAAATGGGGCCTGAAGTAAAAGTGATTAGCTCTGGGGAAGAAACCGCCCAAGAGGTAAGTACGATTCTGGATTTTAATGGTTGGCTAAATCCATCTTCGGCCTTACCAAAACATCGTTTTTTTACAACAGGTTCACGATCTATTTTTAAACAAATTGCTTCAGACTGGTTACAATCGGATGATTTACATATTGAATTTGTGAATCTTAGAAATCATGAATATCTAGTAAAAAAATAAATCAACAGCTCATTGTGGGCTGTTTTTTTGTAGCTTAGCCAGGAAATTATAAAATCCTAGCTTGTGGATAAGCTGCTTATGTCGCGGTTGACATCCAGCTCCAGCGCCTAGCGACTAGCAAATTTACGCCTTCTTCCTACGATAAGTCAACATCGGCTCCTTCGTCGCCGTGTTTCCTTTATCTCAGGCCAACAGGACGTTGGTCACAAAGGCGTTGCGCCAGGACGGCGCGTGAACCTTATGCTCCAAATTTGTACGTCGCTGAACAGGCGCTTGCGCTTTTCTTATGTCTAGAAATTGAGAAACCATTCTTTCTAATAAAAAGTTTTGACAAGCCGGTCTATTCCGGAAGGATAGCTCGTATACATGAAGTACAAACTGTCTTAGGAGGGGTACGAAATGTCAAAAAAGGCAAAATTGGCCTTTACGTTGGCTGGTGTTTTAACAGCAAGTATGGTATTAACCGGTTGTGGTCTTTTCGGAAAAGATAAAGAAAGTGTGGATCCACCTGGGGAAGTGACCCATATGCAAGAAGGTGAAGATGCAGAAACGACATCTGAAACGGCAAAAGAAACGGCTGATATGGAAATGAGAGATCTTTACTTAGTGGATAAAAATGGTTATGTGGTTGCTCAATCGATTCCGCTCCCTAAAACGGAAAGTGTGGCTAAACAAGTTCTTTCTTATCTTGTTACAGACGGTCCAATTTCGGAGGTCATTCCCAATGGATTTAGAACAGTGATTCCGGCGGGAACAGAGGTGGATGTAGATATTAAAGATGGTGTTGCTGTTGTGGACTTTTCCGAAGAGTTTTCTGATTATGATGAAGCAGATGAACAGAATATCCTTCAATCCATTACATGGACTTTAACTCAATTTGACAGCGTTGATTCCGTAGAATTAAAAGTAAATGGATACGCACTCAATGAAATGCCAGTTGGGGGGACGCCAATTAGTGAAGAGGGACTTACAAGAGCCGATGGAATCAATACAGATGTTTCTAATGTTGCAGATATTACAAATACTCGACCTGTGACAGTGTATTATTTAGCACAAGCGGAGGATGACCCCTATTATGTACCTGTTACGAAAAGAATTTCCAATACTGAAAAAGATGACGTAGCAGCTGTCATTAATCAATTAGTTGATGGACCAGGTCTTCAATCAGCATTATCTACAGCGTTATTCAATGGTGTAAAATTGCTAGAGGAACCTACAGTAGAAGATGGAAATGTTGTGCTTGATTTCAACGAATCCATTCTTGAAGATAGCGATAGTAACATAATTTCCGATGCGACCCTTAGCTCAATCGTCCTATCTTTAACTGAACAAGCAGATATTGAAAGTGTTTCTATTAAGGTAAATGGGAAGGATGAAATTGTGAATGAGGATGGGGAGGCATTAACTGCTCCAGTTAACCGTCCAGAAAAAGTGAACGTTGGTAGTTTTTAAAAAGGAAAATTTGATATACTATATAATAATCAAGGGGCTGATCTGATACAGCCTCTTGTATCATTTTATCAGAACATAGATGTAAGGAGGAATCATCTTTTGCGCTCTGAAGATAGAGGATCATTGGATTTACGGAATGTACATATTGAGAATCATTATTTAAAACATCCTGAAGGATCAGTATTAATAACAGTAGGTAATACAAAGGTCATTTGTGCCGCAAGCATAGAAGATCGAGTCCCTCCATTCCTTAGAGGAACAGGAAAAGGGTGGATTACAGCTGAATATGCGATGTTACCGCGTGCAACAGAAACTAGAAATATTCGTGAATCTTCTAAAGGGAAGGTATCTGGCAGAACAATGGAAATTCAACGTTTGATTGGTCGTTCTCTTCGCGCGGTGGTTGATTTAGAAGCCATTGGAGAAAGAACCATTTGGGTTGACTGTGATGTGATTCAGGCTGACGGTGGAACGAGAACGGCTTCCATTACAGGTGCGTTTGTGGCAGTGGCTATGGCCCTTCACAAAATATCTCTTGAAAAGAAATGGACAACATTCCCACTTCATAATTTTCTTGCTGCTACGAGTGTTGGAATAAGCCAGTCTGGCGAAGTCATTTTAGATTTAGACTATCAAGAGGATAGTCAAGCGCAAGTAGACATGAATGTTGTCATGATTGGAAATGGTGAGTTTGTTGAATTGCAAGGTACAGGCGAAGAAGCGACATTTTCCGCCACTCAGCTTCAAGAAATGTTGGATGCGGCAACACTAGGGATTAAGCAATTAATGGAATTACAGCGAACAGCCCTTGGTGAGGTGGCGACTTTGATCGATCAAGTGGTGAAAAAATAATCATGATGAAAAAAGTAATGATTGCAACTAAAAATAGAGGGAAAGCGGCTGAATTTGAAACACTCTTTTCCAAATATGGAATAAAAGTACATACATTATTGGATATAGAGGATCATCCAGATATTGAAGAGACGGGGAATACCTTTGAAGAAAATGCTAGGATTAAAGCTGAGACCCTGTCAAAGGAATTAAATGAAATGGTCTTAGCTGATGACTCAGGGTTGATTGTGGATGAATTAGGTGGTGCACCAGGCATTTATTCGGCGAGGTATGCAGGAGAAGATAAAGATGATGAGGCGAATATTGATAAATTACTTCATGAAATGAAAGAGGTGCCCGAAAATAAACGAACAGCACGTTTTTACTGTGCTCTTGCTTTAGCCATCCCTGGAGAAGAAACGATATTGGTTTCCGGAAAATGCGAAGGGAAGATTTTAACCGAAAGGCATGGTTTAAATGGCTTTGGTTATGACCCGGTATTTTATGCGACAACAGCCGGAAAATCGATGGCTGAATTAACGAGTAAAGAAAAAAATCAAATCAGCCATCGATCCGAAGCTTTAAGAAATTTGGAACCAATTATGAAGAACCTTTTTAATAAAAAATAAGCTATTCCCTGAAAAGTACCTTATGAAGTAGACCGATAAAGCGTTCTGCTTCATGGGGTACTTTTTGCGTAATGAGGTAAATGGCGTTGGTATGAGAGAGTGATGTCTGTTGAAAAAAATGGATCAAGGGAAGCTTGTTCCCCCACAAAAAAACATTGTTCGTTCCGATTTCTTTTCCCATAATTATTTGATAAAATAGATCCTATTGAAAACTTTTCTGAAAGGGGAATGTACAATGAAGTTACTTATCGTGAGTGATAGTCACGGAGATCGATCCATGATAAAAACATTGAAAAATAGATACGAGAATGATGTTGATGCATTAATACACTGTGGTGACTCTGAATTACGTGCAGTAGATCCAGTTCTTGAAGGATTTCATGTAGTGAGGGGAAACTGTGATCTTGATCAACGTTTTCCGGATGAATTGTTATTGGATGTTCAAGGATATAAAATCTTTACAACCCATGGGCACTTGTTTCAAATTAAATCTTCTCTACTCAATCTAGCTTACCGTGCAAAAGAACTTGAAGCCGATTTTGTCTTTTTTGGTCATTCCCATTTACTTGGAGTGGAAAAAATAGAGGGAATATTATTTTTGAATCCGGGAAGTATCCTTCTTCCAAGAGGAGGGAATGAACGAACTTATGCGATTCTCGAACAAGATGATACCTGTACAGTTCGTTTTTTTAATGATCAACACGAAGAATTGAAATCTCTTCGGCGGGAATTTTAGAGGATATCAAGGGGTCCCTCTGCAAAGTTTGAATAGATGTTGAGTGTATAACCAGTTTAGATACGCTTACCCCTTAATGAATAAAGAATAAAATAGTTTTAGAAAAACTATTGACTTTCCCTTTAATCGTCTATATAATAAAAAATGTCTTTTACAAAATGTCCCAGTAGCTCAGCTGGATAGAGCAACAGCCTTCTAAGCTGTGGGTCGGGGGTTCGAATCCCTCCTGGGACGTAACTTACGAGAAAGCTCGCTGAGACTACCGTTAAACGGTGGTATAGCGGGTTTTTTTCGTTTTAATGCAAGCCGTATGACATACTGCGAAATTAATTCGAAAATAAACGTTTTGGATTTTAAAAAAACGGATAAACTTAAAAATAGTGCGAAATATCGTGAAAAAACTTAGGAAATATAGTATCATGTGTATAACTAAAGATAAAAAGAGCACATATACATGATCTTAAAGGGGTGATGTGTATGTGTAAGGATGAGGAGGAGAAAGATTTGTTAGAAATGTTACAAAAAGTTAATGAAGGACAATCTACTCCTAAGAACATACAAATAACTAATGAATCGATTGAAAAGCTTATAAAGAGGAAAAATCCAATTTTTTGCAAAGACGGTGTTGCGAAAATAGACTCCAATCATCCAGATTATGAATTTTGGATGGAGGATTAGGAATTAAATGAAACCGGGGGATATTTACAGTTTTGAATTTCCATTTGAAGAAGGACAAGGTGGAAAAGAGCGCCCTGTCCTTGTTTTTGTGCTTACTTCCACACCTAACGAGTTTATAGGCTTAAAGATTACTAGAACTCAACGGAAGCAAAATCGAGTGAAAATTGATTACTGGAAGGAAGCTGGATTAGATTACGAGTCCTATGTTCAGTGTGACCGCTACTCGGTATTTCAATGCATCGGAAAAGTAGTGTTTAAAGGCACTTTAAAAAAACCAGATTATAACAAAGTCTTAAAAAAGTTTAATGAATTTTACCCTATTCTTGATTGGATGAATCAGGAATAATAAGAAGAAGGATATACATAATCTTTAAACATTTCTCGTCAAGCCCTTTTAGTTGGGTTTGGCGTTATATTTGTCTTCTGCAAACTGATTTGTTACACTATTTTTTAACCTAAATGATGGGCGGTTCTATCATGAAAAAAGATCAAAACAATCGTGATTCGGCAATCATTATCCCTTTTCCAGGACTGAAGGACCGTTATTATGAAAAAGGCTTATCTAGCTTGGAATCTCATCAATTTCAGGAGGCAGTTGATTTGCTAAAGCAGGCTTATCAAATGGACTCCACCGATCCGCAGATTTCAGCAGCCTACCTTGCAGCCCTGTATGAGAATGGAGATTATGAGGATTCTAAGCAGATGGCTGAGAAACTTTTGAAAAGTGGTGTTGGAAGTTTCTATGATGTTCTTGATATTTATTTAATGATTTTGATTCAATTAAACGATTATAAACAGGTCGTTTCGACTTTAAAACCGTTATTTGAAGAAAATGAAATTCCTCCTGAAAAGGCAGAACACTTTTTACAATTATTACAATTGAGTGAAAAAGCTGCCGCGAATCAGGTAATGGGAAATTCTCCAAATATGGTGGATGATATCCCCCTTATCCATCAAAAGCAAAGTACCCAAGATCAGTTAATCGGCCTAGGTATGCTCAAGGATAAAAATATTCATCCGTATTTGGATTCATTAATAGATATGCTCTCTGCTGAAAAAGTTCATCCGTTTATCAAAACGGCCATCCTTACACTTTTAAAGGAAAACAAAATTGATCAATCCATGTTAGTCGAAAAATTTGACAAAAAGGAAACGTTCAATCCGAAAGCCATTCCCTCCGTTGAGGAATTCACCTTTTTCCAATTGGTAAAAAACCAGATGGAAAGTCAATTAAGAGATCATAATCCTGTTTTATTAGAACAAATTCTTGATATGATAAAACGCCATTCCTATTGTCTTTATCCATTTGAATGGGAACCCAATAACCCATCTGTGTGGACAGTCGCCTACAGAGCGATGGGACATGAATTGTATGGGGAAAATTGGAATCCAAAAAAACTAGCGGAATTTTACGATGTGGAAGAGGAAGAGTTAAGGGCTACATTTGCTTTTATCGTCAAATTGGAGGAAATTTCTTCGACTATTGTATAAATCCATTATTTGAAACGTTGGTATCCTATGTTATAATGTAATGGTTATGCTGGATTGTGTATAATATAGCGGAACATACATAGTGAAGCGAGTAACCGCAAATAAGCAATAAGACAACTGAGTATATATTGTTGGAGGTATTAAAATGTCAGCAAAATGGGAAAAGCTTGAAGGTAATAAAGGTGTATTAACAGTTGAAGTAGATGCGAAAACTGTTAATGAAGGTTTGGACCAGGCTTTTAAAAAGGTGTCTAAGGATATTAATATACCTGGATTCCGTAAAGGAAAAGTTCCACGTCCATTATTTGAAAAACGTTTTGGGGTAGAAAGCTTATTCCAAGATGCACTTGATTTCATTCTTCCAGAGTCTTACGCTAATGCCGTAGAAGAAGCAGGAATTGAACCAGTAGATCGTCCTGAGATCGACATTGAACAAATGGAAAAAGGAAAAGAATTAATTTTCACTGCAAAAGTTACCGTAAAGCCAGAAGTAAAACTAGGCGAATACAAAGGTCTTGAAGTAGAAAAATTAGATGATTCCGTGTCAGATCAGGATGTGGAAGAAGAATTAAATACTCTTCAAGAACGTCAAGCCGAGCTTGTTGTGAAAGAAGATGGCGTTGTTGAAGATGGCGACACTGTTGTCATTGATTTCGAAGGGTTTGTGGATGGAGAAGCCTTTGAAGGTGGTCAATCCGACAACTATTCTCTAGAAATCGGTTCAGGATCTTTCATTCCTGGGTTTGAAGAACAGCTTATTGGGGTAAAATCAGGAGAAGAGAAAGATGTTAAAGTGACATTCCCTGAAGAATACCATGCAGCAGAATTAGCAGGCAAGGAAGCTACATTTAAGGTTAAGCTTCATGAAATTAAAGCAAAAGAACTTCCTGAGCTTGATGATGAGTTTGCAAAAGATGTTGATGAAGAAGCAGAAACATTGGAAGAACTTAAAGCAAATATCAAAAAGAGACTTACGGAAGAAAAGAAAAATGAAGCTGAACAAAAACTAAAAAATGACTTAGTAGAAAAAGCTACAGAGAATGCTGAAATTGATCTACCGGAAGTAATGGTAGAGAATGAAATGGATCAAATGATGCAAGAATTTGAACAACGCCTGCAAATGCAAGGTATGAATCTTGATCTTTATTTCCAATTCTCAGGCCAAAACGAAGAGGAACTTCGTAGCCAAATGAAGGAAGATGCTGAAAAGCGTGTTAAAACTTCCCTTACACTAGAAGCTATTGCCAAGGCTGAAAATCTTGAAGTGGATGACAAAGCTGTTGATGAAGAATTAAATAAAATGGCAGAAATGTACAAAATGGAAGTGGAAGAAGTTAAAAAGATTATGAGTGCTAATATGAATAGTCTGAAAGCAGACTTGAAATTGCAAAAAGCCATTGATGTTCTAGTTGAAAATAGCAAAACAAATGCATAAAAAACATAAACATACACATAAGATATAAGAATCGGCAAACAAGGCACAGGCAAGATCCGTGCCTTGTTTTGCCAAAAGAATACATATTGATCCATTACGGATCCAGCACGAGTTTGAATAATGGTTATTACTTCATAGAATGTGGTACAATGCAATACATAGCTATGGCTTGTAATTTTTTAAGGTTGTATGGAAAGGATATAGCTTATTATAGGGGTGAAATCATGTTTAAATTTAACGAAGAAAAAGGTCAGTTGAAATGTTCTTTTTGTGGTAAAACGCAAGAACAAGTTAGAAAATTAGTGGCTGGCCCTGGTGTATATATATGTGATGAATGTATTGAATTATGTACAGAAATTGTGGAGGAAGAACTAGGGACGGAAGAAGAAGTAGAATTTAAAGATATCCCGAAACCACGCGAAATTAGGGAAATTTTAGATGAATACGTGATTGGTCAAGAACAGGCGAAAAAGTCCTTAGCTGTTGCCGTTTATAATCACTACAAGCGTATTAATGCAAATAGCAAGATCGATGATGTAGAGCTTGCGAAAAGTAATATTTGTTTGATAGGTCCAACTGGAAGCGGTAAAACCTTACTTGCGCAAACATTGGCTCGAATTTTAAATGTACCATTTGCGATCGCAGATGCGACTTCATTAACGGAAGCGGGTTATGTTGGGGAAGATGTGGAAAATATCTTACTCAAATTAATTCAATCTGCTGACTATGATGTGGAAAAGGCAGAGCGTGGTATCATTTATATTGATGAGATCGATAAAGTAGCTAGAAAATCGGAAAATACTTCCATTACAAGAGATGTTTCAGGTGAAGGGGTACAGCAAGCTTTACTTAAAATATTAGAAGGTACTGTAGCAAGTGTGCCACCACAAGGAGGCAGAAAGCATCCGCACCAAGAGTTTATTCAAATCGATACAACCAATATCTTGTTTATTTGTGGTGGAGCTTTCGACGGTGTGGAACAAATCATTAAGCGTCGCCTTGGACAAAAAGTGATCGGGTTTGGCGCAGAGGTGAAAAGTCAAGAAGAAAACAAAGAAATTTTATCCGAAATTCTTCCAGAAGATTTACTTCGTTTTGGGTTAATTCCAGAATTTATCGGCCGCTTACCCGTCATTGCCAACTTAGAGCAGTTGGATGAAGAAGCGTTAATTGAAATTTTAACTAAACCGAAAAATGCGCTTGTCAAACAGTATAAAAAAATGCTGGATATGGATGAAGTCGACCTTGAATTTGAGGATGATGCTCTTCATGAAATCGCGAAAAAAGCGATTGAAAGAAAAACAGGAGCTCGTGGACTTAGATCCATCATTGAAATGCTTATGTTAGATGTAATGTTTGACTTGCCATCTCGTGATGATATTAAGAAATGTATTATTACGAAAGATTCCGTTCTGCATAATAAGCCACCTAAGCTTGTGCTTGAGGATGGAACAGTTATTAAGGGGCCTGAAAAAACCTCTGCTTAATATAAAAACCAGGGTTTTTAATAAAAAAATCCTGGTTTTTTTGCGGCTAAAAATTTATAATACGATGACGACAAAATGATGGTTTATTCCTTCTTTGAAGCGGAGATACTAATGGATAAAAGATAGACGTAAATTTGTATCTTCGGGAGGGTAATGTATGAATTGGACAGCGATCATTATGATGATTCAGCTTTTTTTCGGGATCATTATTGGGTTGTACTTTCTAAATTTATTGATGAACCAACGATCTCAAAAGGTTACCATTGATAAAGAATCAAAAAAGGAAATGGATCATCTTAGGAAAATGCGAGGGATAAAGTTAACAGAACCTTTAGCAGAAAGAGTAAGACCAGCGAATTTTTCGGATATTGTGGGGCAGGAAGATGGAATTAAAGCGTTAAAGGCGGCTCTATGTGGGCCCAATCCGCAACATGTTATTATTTATGGACCACCGGGTGTGGGGAAAACAGCCGCTGCAAGGCTTGTTTTAGAAGAAGCTAAGAAAAATCAACGCTCACCTTTTCAGATGGATTCAGTGTTTGTAGAACTAGATGCAACGACGGCTAGGTTTGATGAAAGAGGAATAGCAGATCCCTTAATCGGTTCTGTTCATGATCCTATTTATCAAGGAGCTGGTGCCATGGGGCAAGCTGGAATTCCACAACCAAAGCAAGGTGCTGTTTCCAATGCCCATGGCGGTGTTTTATTTATTGATGAAATCGGTGAGCTTCATCCGATTCAAATGAATAAACTATTAAAAGTATTAGAAGATCGAAAAGTTTATTTTGAAAGTGCCTATTATAGTTCAGAGAATAATCAAATCCCGACTCATATTCATGATATTTTTAAGCGTGGACTTCCTGCAGATTTTCGTTTAATTGGAGCCACAACACGAACCCCTAATGAAATTCCACCAGCTATTCGTTCGCGATGTATGGAAGTATTTTTTCATGAACTAGAAAAAGGTGAAATTGAAATTGTTGCAAACAAAGCGGTAGATAAAATCAACTTCACGATTGATGAGAAAGGTCTAAAATTGTTGTCCTCTTACGCTAGAAATGGACGGGAAGCAGTCAATATGATTCAAACCTCTGCTGGTTTAGCCATCATCGAGGACAGAGACTATATTCAAGATGTGGATATCGAGTGGGTAATTCGTTCGAGTCAGCTTGTCCCCCGTCATGAAAAATCAATACATTCGCAATCAAAAACAGGTGTGGTAAATGGTCTTGCGGTGACAGGACCCAATAGTGGAATGTTATTGGATATTGAAGTGACTGTGTTTCCAGTTGATAAAGGCTCGGTGCAAATTACAGGAATTATTGAAGAAGAGAATATTAATGGTCAAGGAAAAACCGTCAAAAGGAAAAGTATGGCAAAAGGCTCCATCGAAAATGTTTTAACTGTATTAAAAACAATGGGAGTTCCAGTTCAGCAGTATGATATTCATGTGAATTTTCCGGGAGGAATTCCCGCAGATGGTCCTTCTGCCGGTGTTGCGATGGCAGTAGGAATTTATTCGGCCATTTATAAAATACCGGTGGAACACACGGTGGCTATGACAGGAGAAATCGGGATTCATGGTGATATAAAGCCTGTTGGTGGCGTATACTCTAAAGTAAAAGCGGCAAAAATTGCTGGCGCTAAAACAGTCCTAATACCTGAAGAAAATATGCAATCCAATTTAAAAGAAATAGAAAAGGTCACAGTTATTCCCGTTAGCCGTCTAGAAGAAGCGTTGGAAGTTGCCTTAGTTAAAAAGGCAGGGCATGATCGAATCCTACCTGATTACTCAGCCCCTAATAAAAAAAGTGTGTAACTCATGATAATAAGAGCAGTTTCTCGACATCATATGGCCATTTAAGCTAAAATGGACACAGTATGAATAAGGGAAATGGAAAAAAGGAGGCGCCCTTAAAGGCGCTTTCTCTTTTCTTAGATTGAATAATTAGATGATGGGAATAAGTTAAATAGGGACGGTACTAGTTTCGCAGGTGATAAAGACCTACGCCTTTAGCTGTTCATCCTTTTGGCGTTTCCACATTTGTCTAAAATTAGCACGGAGGTAGTAAATATGACGAAAAAAATAGAGCCATTAGTGCCTCTATTGCCACTACGTGGGATGCTCGTTTTTCCAACAATGGTACTGCATCTTGATGTGGGGAGAGAACGCTCTGTTCAAGCTTTAGAACAGGCTATGCTAAATGATCATCTAATCTTTTTGACGACTCAAAAAGATATCGAGATTGAATCACCAGAGGATGAGGATTTATTCGAGATCGGCACATTGACAAAGGTTAAGCAGATGTTAAAGTTGCCTAACGGAACGATCCGTGTGCTTGTAGAGGGATTGAATCGTGCAAAGATAAAAAATATAAAGGACCAAGGTCTTTATTATGCTGTAGATCTTGAACGATATGATGAGGAAATCGATCAAGACTTTGAAATTCAAGCATTAAAGCGGACCATGTTAGAGTATTTCGAACAATATATTAAGCTTTCGAAAAAAGTTTCTTCAGAAACCTTTGCAACAGTAGCCGATATAGATGAGCCTGGTCGAATGGCTGATATTATTGCATCCCATTTACCTTTAAAAATTCAAGATAAACAAGAGATTTTGGAAATCATTAACGTAAAAGAAAGATTAACGAAAGTGATCAACATCATCCACAATGAAAGAGAAGTTTTAAATTTAGAAAAGAAAATTGGCCAAAGAGTTAAGCAATCGATTGATCGCACGCAAAAAGAATATTATTTACGTGAACAGATGAAGGCTATCCAAAAAGAATTAGGGGATAAAGAGGGGAAAACGGGCGAAGTAGCAGATTTGTCGGAAAAAATCCGCGAAGCAAAAATGCCAGAAAATGTCGAAAAGATTGCATTAAAAGAGTTAGATCGTTACGAAAAGATTCCTTCTTCCTCTGCTGAAAGTTCCGTTATTCGTACTTATATTGACTGGCTCATTTCATTGCCTTGGTCAAATGCCACAAAAGATGATTTAAACATTCACAAAGCCGAAAAAATACTAGAACGGGATCACTACGGACTAGAGAAGGTCAAAGAACGTGTGCTTGAATATCTTGCGGTGCAACAATTAACCAATTCATTAAGGAGTCCGATTTTATGTCTTGTCGGTCCACCCGGAGTAGGGAAAACAAGCTTAGCACGTTCGATTGCAGAATCAATGGGACGAAATTTCGTTCGTATCTCATTAGGTGGTGTACGCGATGAATCTGAAATTCGTGGACATCGGCGGACCTATGTGGGGGCTATGCCAGGGAGAATTATTCAAGGAATGAAAAAAGCGGGCGCAACTAACCCGGTATTTTTACTTGATGAAATAGATAAAATGTCCAATGACTTTCGGGGGGATCCTTCTTCAGCGATGTTAGAAGTATTGGACCCTGCCCAAAACGGTAGTTTTAGTGATCATTATATTGAAGAGCCATATGATCTATCAAAGGTAATGTTTTTGGCGACAGCTAATGATCTGGCTTCTATTCCAGGTCCACTTCGGGATCGAATGGAAATCATTTCGATTGCTGGTTATACAGAATTGGAAAAAATCCATATTGCGAAAGATCATCTGTTGCCTAGGCAGGTAAAAGATCATGGTCTTACAAAAGCTCAGCTCCAATTAAGAGATGATGCGATTAAAATTTTAGTTCGTTATTATACCCGAGAAGCTGGTGTTCGTGAATTGGACCGTCAGCTCGCCTCTATCTGTAGAAAAGCTGCCAAACTAATTGTTTCCGGTAAAAAGAAAAAGGTGGTTGTAACCGAGAAGTATTTGACAGAATTACTAGGAAAGAAAAAATATAGTTATGGACAAGCTGAACTTGAGGATCAAATCGGCGTAGCAACCGGACTGGCTTATACCTCAGTGGGGGGAGACACATTACAAATAGAAGTTTCTTTATCTCCTGGTAAAGGGAAGCTTATTTTGACTGGAAAATTGGGAGATGTAATGAAGGAATCGGCACAGGCAGCCTTTAGTTATGTTAGGTCAAAAGCAACTGAACTTAAACTTGATAAAGATTTTCATGAAACAACAGATATTCATATCCATGTTCCTGAAGGAGCCGTTCCAAAAGATGGGCCCTCGGCTGGAATTACTATTGCAACTGCCCTTATTTCGGCTTTAACACAAAATCCTGTTAAAAAAGAAATCGGGATGACTGGGGAGATTACACTACGGGGAAGAGTTTTACCAATTGGCGGATTAAAAGAAAAATCATTAGCAGCTCATAGAGCGGGGATTACCACAATTATAATGCCAAAGGAAAATGAAAAAGATATAGAAGATATTCCTGAGAGTGTTCAAAAGGATCTTACTTTTATTCCTGTGTCCCATGTAGATGAAGTTTTAAAAATCGCATTATCGGGGGCTAAAAAATGAAGGTAAATCATGCAGAGTTTATCATAAGCGCCGTTAAACCGGAGCAATACCCTGATGAAGGGTTACCTGAATTCGCACTAGCGGGAAGATCCAATGTAGGGAAATCGTCCTTTATCAATAAAATGATTAACCGAAAAAGTCTTGCCCGTACTTCCTCCAAACCAGGAAAAACACAAACCTTAAATTATTATAAAATTGAAGATGCCTTATATTTTGTGGATGTTCCCGGGTATGGATTTGCGAAAGTGTCAAAAAAGGAACGGGAAAAATGGGGAGAAATGATTGAGACTTATCTCACAACAAGAGAGGAATTATGTGCTGTTTTGTTGATTGTCGATTTAAGACATCCGCCTACAAACGATGATGTTTTAATGTATGATTTCCTAAAATACTATGACATTCCGTGTGCGATTATTGCTACAAAAGCGGATAAAATCCCTAAAGGAAAATGGGAAAAACATAAAAAAGTAGTGAAAGAAACCTTGAAACTGAAGCAAGATGATGAAATTGTCCTATTCTCAGCAGAAACAGGAATGGGTAAAGACAAAGCTTGGCGTATATTGGACAAATGGGCATAAAATGAAAGAAGGCTTCCATCTTAAACGGAAGCCTTCATCAAGTTGTTTTCTTATTTTCTTTTATGGAAAAATAAAAAATATAAACCAAAAACCATTAAAAGATAAGGCCATGCTTGATCCATCCAGGCAATACTGTGTCCATTATTTAACATCCATTCTTTTAACTTGTCAATAAACAATAAGAAAAGAGAAATGGCGAGAAACAGAATGCCTTGGAATAAACCATTGCCAGTTTTCACGTAGGTAAGCAATAATCCGATGGAAATGAGTAGTAAAAAGATGCCGGAAATATCGATTGTTGTGTCCAATTGCTGAGCAATATGAAAATGAATACCCATTCCGGTTAACAGGACTCCGGGAAATATGAATGGGTAATCTTTTCCAGCATAGCCATTTATAAGAAAGGCAATTCCGACAATCACGAATAGAGTAGGCCAAGAGTAAAAACCGTGAAATAGGGAAAAATGATAATACTGTAAAAGAAAATAAATACCAAATCCAAATAGGATCATTCCTGAAAGTAGATAAGGTGGCTTTTTCATAAAAAATCCTCAACTTCCTTAACGGGTGTTCAAAAAGCGATTTAGAACCCACATTAAAAATGATTACTCTAAATATAGCACATGTTTCAATATGTGTTCACATCTTTTTAGAATTCTTCTAATTAAGCATGTTATAATAAAGAGAACGATCTTTGATGGACTTAAACTGGAGGTGCCATTTAACAAATGCATATCATTGTTGTAGGCCTTAATCATAAAACAGCTCCAGTGGAAATAAGGGAACGTTTAGCGTTCTCCGAATCTGAGCTGCCTTTAGCGATGGCATCCTTAAAGCAACAAAAAAGTATTCTTGAGAATGTCATTGTTTCTACTTGTAATCGAACAGAAATCTATGCGGTTGTTGACCAGATCCATACAGGTCGATATTATATAAAATCCTTTTTAGCGAATTGGTTTCATATGGATCTCGATGTGTTTGGAGATTATTTATACATTCATGAAAAAGATTTGGCTGTGGAGCATCTATTCAAGGTAATCTGTGGTTTAAATTCCATGGTCATTGGTGAGACGCAAATATTAGGACAAATTCGTAATAGCTTTTTAAATGCTCAGGAAAATAAAACAACAGGGACTGTTTTCAATCATCTAATGAAACAGGCGATTGCCCTTGCGAAGAAAGCTCATTCAGAAACCGATATCGGAGCAAATGCTGTTTCTGTCAGTTACGCTGCAGTTGAATTAGCCAAGAAAATCTTTGGGGATTTACAAAATAAGCATGTCTTGGTCATTGGTGCAGGGAAAATGGGAGAGTTGGCCATTAAAAATCTTTATTCCAATGGTGCCAAGCAAGTGACGGTCATAAACCGTACTTTTGAAAAATCCCAGCAGCTTGCTCAAAAATTTGCTGGTCAAGCTAAGTCACTAAATGAATTACAATGTGCTGTAATGGAGGCGGACATTGTGATTAGTTCAACAGGTGCTAATGGCTATATCATCAAAAAAGACATGCTCGTAGAAATGGAAAAAATGAGAAAAGGCAGACCGCTATTCTTACTAGATATTGCGGTTCCGCGTGATTTAGATCCTGAGATTGCGGAACTCGAAAATGCGTTTTTATATGATATCGATGACCTAGAAGGAATTGTAGAAGCCAATCTAGAAGAACGTAGATTAGCAGCAGAAAAAATTTATATCATGATAAATGAAGAATTAAATGATTTTAATGTATGGCTTCATACTCTTGGAGTGGTACCCGTGATTACCTCATTAAGGGAAAAAGCCCTTGCGATCCAGGCGGAGACGATGAATAGCATTGAACGAAAAATGCCTAATTTATCTGAAAGAGAAAGAAAAGTGTTAAATAAACATACAAAAAGTATCATCAATCAGTTATTGAAAGATCCTATTTTGCAAATTAAAGAAATGGCTGGTGAGCCACAGGCAGCAGAGAAAATAGCCCTATTTCAGCAAATCTTTCAATTGGAAACAGCGGAAGATGAATATACAAAAGAAACAACGGTTAAACCATTAACAAAAGAAGCAGCTAATAAAAAAGCTCCCCTTTTTCAATCGTAAGAGGGAATGAAGATGATTTCACTTATGATGGTTAGGTTACCAGAGCTTATTATTGTCCTCTACGCTTTATCGATATTATTTTACTTTATTGATTTTATTGGACAAAATCGGAAGGCAAGCCAGCTTGCCTTCCGCCTGTTGTCAATTGTTTGGTTATTACAAACAATTTTTTTGTTTTTCTATATGTTCCATACAGGCAGGTTTCCGATTCTTACCCTTTTTGAGGGGCTTTATTTTTATTCATGGGTGTTAATTACTTTATCCTTAGCGATTCATAAAATTTCTAAAGTTGATTTCACTATTTTTTTTACAAATATTGTTGGCTTTACGATTATGACGATACATGCCTTTGCTCCTGGTCAAATGCCTTCAATGGCTGACCAACTGATCTCAGAGTTACTATTTATTCATGTGACAATGGCCATTTTTTCTTATGGGGCGTTTACATTATCCTTTGTGTTTTCGATTCTATATTTATTGCAATACAAACTATTAAAAGAGAAAAAATGGTTCAAAACACTCTGGCGTTTAGGAGATTTAAAGAAACTAGAACGCATGTCTTATGTTTTGAATGTCATTGCCGTGCCAATCCTACTATTAAGTCTGATCCTAGGTTTACAATGGGCATTAATAAAGCTTTCCGTGTTTCAATGGTATGATCCAAAGATTATCGGGTCCTTTTTATTGATCATAATCTATGGAATCTGGCTTTTTTTACGATTAAAAAGAGAATTCAATGGGAAACGTTTAGCCATCTGGAATTGTGCTGCCTTTTTAATTTTGTTAATTAATTTCTTTTTAGTTAGTCGTATATCTACTTTTCATATTTGGTATCATTAGGTAAGTTTAAGGAGGAAATACTGTTGAGAAAAATTGTCATTGGGTCGAGAAGAAGTAATCTAGCCCTTAAACAAACAAATTGGGTGAGAGAGCAATTAGAAAAGATAGGCGGCCCCTTTGAATTTGAAATTAAGGAAATAATGACAAAGGGAGATCGGATCTTAGATGTCACTCTTTCAAAAGTTGGTGGAAAAGGCTTGTTTGTGAAAGAAATAGAGCAGGCACTTCTGGATGGAGAAATTGATATGGCTGTGCATAGTATGAAGGATGTTCCAGCCGTCCTTCCAGGTGGATTGACGATCGGTAGTATTCCGGAACGAGAAGATTTTCGAGATGTCTTCATTTCCAATCGACATATTCGCTTAAAGGATTTGCCGTCTGGCGCTATCATTGGTACTAGTAGTCTGAGGAGAAGTGCACAAATTTTAGCGATTCGTCCTGATCTGGAAATTAAGTGGATACGAGGGAATATTGAAACACGTTTATCAAAGTTAAAAACGGGTGATTATGATGCGATTATCCTAGCTGCAGCGGGATTAAAACGTATGGATTGGGATGAAGAGCTTATTACAGAATATCTTGAACCCGAAACTTGTTTGCCTGCCATTGGACAGGGTGCATTAGGAATTGAGTGTCGAGAAAGTGACGTAGAATTGCTTGATCTTTTAAGGGAGCTGACATGTGAAACAACGGCACAAACCGTAGAAGCGGAGAGAGCTTTTCTTCATAAAATGGAGGGAAGTTGCCAAGTTCCCATTGCTGGTTTAGCAAAGTTATTGGATGAAAATCAAGTTCAATTAACGGCACTAGTGGCCTCGCCAGATGGGAAAAAGATTTATAAAGAAACCCTTAAAGGTAAGGAGCCAAAATTAGTTGGAGAACAAGCGGCTTCTCTTTTAAGTGAACAAGGGGCGAAAGAATTAATTGACCAAGTAAGGGAAGATTTGGCCAATGAATCTTAGGCAAAAGCCCTTAAAAGGACAACATGTTTTAATTACTAGGGGTGGAGAGCAAGGAGCAAAGTTTTGTATGGATGTGGCATCAGCTGGGGGAATTCCTCATATGATCCCTCTTATTGATTTTCGCAAGTTTACTGACCCTAATCAAACTTATTATCTTCACCATCTTAGCGAATATGACTGGATCATTTTTACAAGTAAAAATGGTGTGTATTATTTTTTTGAACAGGTGAAAAATCATTTGGATGACATTCGCATCCTAGGTCAATCCATTCAATTTGCTGTTGTTGGAGAAAAGACAAAAGAGGCTTTGGATCGCTATCATATCGATTCGTGTTTTATGCCACATATTTTTACAGCAGAGGATTTCGTTCAAGAGTTCTTTCAAACTGGTTATTCAGCAAAAAAAGTATTGATTCCCAAGGGGAATTTGGCAAAACAAACGATAGCGGAAGGATTTCGAAGTAGAGGGATTCCTGCGGATGAATGGATCATATATGAAACATTTTATCCTGCTGTACAGAGTGACCAATTACAGAAATTATTAAAAGAGGATATTTTGGATGTCGCTACTTTTACCAGTCCTTCTACTTTTAATCATTTTATGAAAATAGTGAAACCACCATTAACCCAGCATATACGCCGATTGACTTTCGCTGCCATTGGGACTGTGACAAAAAGAGTAATAGAAAATGAAGGGTATCACGTTCAGATTTGTCCGAAAAAGTTTACAATGGATGATTTGTTTCAGGAAATATCCGATTATTATCAAGAAGGGGAGGAAAGATGGATATGAATTTTGATCGTCATAGACGTTTGCGGAGTTCCGCAAATATGAGGGCGTTAGTTCGCGAAACTCATTTAAGAGCGGAGGATTTTATTTACCCTTTGTTTATTGTTGAAGGGAAACAGCAAAAACAGGAAATTTCCTCCATGCCCGGGATCTATCAAATCTCACTAGATTTAATGAAGCAGGAGCTTGATGAAATTGTCCAACTTGGTATTAAGGCTGTGATCTTGTTTGGGGTTCCAGAAGAAAAAGATGAATGTGGAACTGGGGCTTACCATGATCACGGAATTGTTCAAGAAGCAACTCGTGAAGTGAAGAAACATTATCCAGAACTACTCGTTGTCGCAGATACTTGTCTTTGTGAGTATACGGATCATGGTCATTGTGGGGTAGTGAAGGATGGGGAAGTCCTCAATGATGAAAGTTTGCAGCTTTTAGTCAAAACCTCCGTTAGCCAAGCACAAGCAGGAGCCGATATTATTGCTCCATCTAATATGATGGACGGCTTTGTGACCGCCATTCGCCGTGGCTTGGATGAGGCTGGCTTTAAAGAAATTCCGATTATGTCCTATGCAGTGAAATACTCTTCTGCTTTTTATGGACCATTCCGGGAAGCAGCCAATAGTGCGCCACAGTTTGGGGATCGAAAAACCTACCAAATGGATCCTGCTAACCGCTTGGAAGCATTAAGAGAAGCACATTCGGACATTGAAGAAGGAGCTGATTTCCTTATTATAAAACCAGCCCTTTCCTATATGGATATTATTCGCGATGTAAAAAATGAATGTCACTTACCAATCGTCGCTTACAATGTGAGTGGGGAGTATTCCATGGTAAAGGCTGCGGCTGCCAATGGCTGGATCGATGAAAAGGCAATCGTGCTAGAATCCTTAACAAGTATGAAAAGAGCAGGAGCCGATTTAATTATATCCTACTTTGCTAAAGACGTAGCGAAGTGGTTACAGGAAGGCTAACATCGAACAAAAATGGAAAATAGATCATAATGGAGGTATAAATGACATGCGTTCTTATGAAAATTCCCGGAAGGCTTATGAAAAAGCTGTACATTTAATGCCTGGTGGTGTCAATAGTCCGGTACGGGCATTTAAATCCGTTGATATGGATCCAATTTTTATGGAAAGAGGAAAAGGATCTCATATTTATGACATTGATGGCAATGAATATATTGATTATGTGCTCTCATGGGGACCACTCATCCTTGGACATACGAATGAGCAAGTTGTAGAAGCTTTGAAAAAAACAGCGGAAAATGGTACAAGCTTTGGTGCACCAACCATCATGGAAAATAAATTGGCAGAGCTAGTCATCGAAAGAGTCCCTTCCATTGAAATGATTCGAATGGTTTCCTCGGGTACAGAGGCGACGATGAGTGCCCTTCGAGTAGCACGGGGATATACAGGTCGTAATAAAATATTGAAGTTTGAAGGTTGTTATCATGGTCATGGTGATTCCCTGTTAATTAAAGCCGGATCAGGGGTAGCTACTCTTGGCTTGCCTGATAGTCCAGGTGTTCCTGAGGGAATCGCTAAAAATACGATTACGGTCGCTTATAATGATCTTGAAGGAGCTAAAGCAGCTTTTGAACAATTTGGAGAAGATATAGCAGGTGTCATTGTGGAACCTGTGGCTGGCAATATGGGCGTGGTCCCACCTAAACCAGGCTTTTTACAAGGGCTTCGCGAGTTGACAACAGAATATGGATCTCTCCTCATATTTGATGAAGTGATGACTGGGTTCCGAGTGGGCTATAACTGTGCCCAAGGGTACTTCGGTATTCTACCTGATTTAACTTGTTTAGGTAAGGTAATCGGCGGAGGGCTTCCTGTAGGAGCTTTTGGCGGGAAAGCGGAGATTATGGAAAAAGTCGCTCCGAGTGGTCCGATTTATCAAGCCGGAACTTTGTCTGGAAATCCGCTTGCCATGACTGCCGGGTATGAAACACTCATTCAATTAACACCTGATTCCTATAAGGAGTTTATCCGAAAAGGAGATCTTTTAGAAGAAGGATTAAAAGCAGCCGCAGAAAAACATCATATCCCTCATACGATTAATCGGGCTGGCTCGATGATTGGTCTCTTCTTTACGAATGAGGATGTATATAATTTTGAAAAAGCGAAAACGTCCGATCTGCAATTATTTGCGGCCTATTATAAAGAAATGGCGAATCAAGGTGTCTTTTTGCCACCATCTCAATTTGAAGGAATCTTTCTTTCTACAGCCCATACAGATGCGGATATTGAAAAAACAATACAAGCCGCTGAACGGGCATTTGCAAACTTAATAAGCTAAAGAAAAAGAATGGCATGATGCCATTCTTTTTCTTTTTTCATAAAAACCTGGGGAGGGTCATAGAGTATAGGGAGAAATATTTTTCATTGGAACGAAAGGAGGAATGAATTTGCCTGATCGCCAACAAACATCGCTTAAATTTCCACTGGAGGAAACAGTGTGGTTTGAAAAAGGACATGAAGTTGAGGATCTCTTATCCATTTCATTGGATCCTAATATTAACATAATGGATGAAGAGGAATTCGTCGTATTAAAAGGGACCCTTGAACTAAGTGGAGAGTATAATCATTCTCCTGGAAATGATACGGTGACGGAAGTTCCAGAGAGCAATAGGCATTATATACAGAATGTAGAAATCAGAAATGATAAAATTGGCGAATTTTCTCATCGCTTTCCTGTTGATATCACGATCCCCAAGAAAAGGATTGCCGATATCGGAGAGTTGGAAATTGAGATCTACTCATTCGATTATGCATTACCAGAAAATAATAGACTTCAAGTACTTGCAGATATTTATATTAACGGCATATATGAGGATAAAGAAGAAGTCATCCTAGATGGTGCTTCATTACAAGAAGCCAATGAATCAATTGAATCGTTATCGGGGGAACAAGACAGACAAGAGTTGAACCAGGTGGAACCGGACACAACTTTTGCAGAGGAAGAAAGTGATCAGAATGAAGAAAAGGAAGAAGTCGCGATTGAATTCTTCCAAGCACAAACAGATGCAGATCGTTTGAATTCTGCTTCAGAAAATGAAAAGGACTTGTATGAATCGTTTGAGGTAGAGGCAAGAATATTACCTGAACTCGAGGAAAAGAATGATGAGAAGGAGGAGGAGCTCTCACCATTCCAACATCATCTGCCAAATCTGATCGATAATAAAGAAGAAGCGACTGATCCAAAGCAAGTAATAGAAGTGAAAGCAGAGGGAGAGGACTTGGAAAGTTTGGAGCCAAGTGGCTTGACTGAAACAGATGCAAGAGCGGAACTGGAAACGACTGAAGATCAACAGGAAGAGCAAGAGGAAGAGCAGGGGAGGGAGGAGGAAAAGTCCCCTTCTACCTTGATTCAACAAGCACCAAAGCTAACACTGGATACGATTAAAGAGGAGAGTAGCGTGCGGGAGGAAGAATCGAGGGATCCAGAATCATCGTCTATTTATTTTCACGAGTCTTCATCCCATGAGGCCGAATCAAGTAGCCTGATAGAATCCAAGGAAGAAAAGAACGATAAGAAGAAAAAGAAAGATAAATACCAATCGATTTCATTTGCTGATTTTTTTGCTAGAAAAGAGGAAGAATCCGTTAGTAAAATGAGAGTTCGATTGGTACAGCAGGGTGATTCCATTGAAAACTTGGCAGACCGGTATAATGTCACTACACAACAATTATTGAGAGCCAATCAGTTAGGTGAAAGTGATGAAGTATATGAGGGGCAGGTATTGTATATTCCTACTAAAATTCATCCATTAAAAAGGAAGTAGGGGATGACATATGTCGTCCTCCCTTTTTCTTATAGAGGATGTTCAAAAAGTCCGGTAAAAATGACACTGCGAATTTCTTCGTTGGCTTGTTTCTGCGCTCCTTGGAAAAGAAAACCACTTTTCCGGCGTGCGATGCGGATTCGGGGAAGCTTTCCTTGTGCTCGAAACTGCGCCGCCTCGAACTTTCGACGCACAGGATGTGCTAGTGTCGGCGTTAGCGATTGACGTCAGCGTTTAGCCGACGGGTCCTTTTTATCCTCCTTTTTGAACATGGACCTATAATTTAAAATGGCAGAGTTTTACCTCAGTTTATGCAAGCTGAACGGGTGATGATATGGATAATAAATCTTCAAAGAAAATAAAAGACTTAGTAGAGTTGTATGGATTAAAATTAAGATTTGCGGAAAAGCAGGGAAAGGTTTTTAAAGTATATACAGATAAAGGAGAATTTGCTTTAAAACGAATGGTTGCCAAACAAGGCTTAGATTTCTTAAACTATATTCAACAATTATATCAACAAGGTTATAACCGGATTGTGCCCATTTATCCAACATTGGATGGCCGCTATGCTATTTTACAAGGAAATTCTCTTTATTACTTAATGCCCTGGTTAGACAATAAAGAAAGAGAAACACATGTGCAAAAGTATCTGGATCTCTTTCGTGAATTGGCACGCCTTCATACGGTAACCGTGCGTGAGGTCGCCGTTAGCACAGAAGAGCGAGAAGAGCATTTTGAACGAATGGCTACGCGGTGGGAAATAGAACAAGATGTATTAGAAAAATTCATCGAGCAAAGTGAAAGACAAACGTATATGTCGCCGTTTCAATTGTTATTCTGCACCATTTACAGTGAAATTTCGGGTGGGCAACGTTATGCCATTAATAAGCTAAAAGAGTGGCATGAGTCTACATCTGAGGAAACAAAAGCTAGAAGTGTCGTTATTCACGGGAAATTATCAAATGAACATTTTCTTTATGACCAAAATGGAATTGGTTATTTTACTAATTTTGAAAGAACGGGAATTGCTTCACCTATTCATGATTTACTGCCTTTCTTGGACCGTGCATTCCAAACACGACCTCAGGCATTCGACCATGGGATCGAGTGGTTAGATGCTTATTTCCGCTATTTTCCCTTTACTGATGATGAAATGCTATTATTTTTAAGTTATTTAGCTTATCCAAGCTCCATTTTTTCCATCATTGAACAGTACTTTGCAAGTGAAAAGGAAAACAATGAAATCAAGCTTGTTCAACAATTACAGAGACAGTATTGGCGAATGAAAAACACAGAGTATGTGGTTATGAAATTGGAAGAAAGAGAACAGCTTAAGAAAGACCAGGATACTCAAGCCCCTTCCGAGTAAATGAAGGAAGGGGATTTTAAATCCATTCAAAATGTAAGCTAAATGCTAATGCAATCAAGATAATGAATAGAAACACATCTAGAATGGTTGGGAAAATGAGCGTTCGAATGCCTTGAAAAATACAGATTGGTACAACGAGTTGCCGACATACCGCTTTAAAATTTCTCATTGAATTTTGAAAAGCATACGTATTAAATCTTCTTTTCATTTTTTCACCTTCTGTCGTACGTATTTATCCTAAATTATGTTAAGTTGTATTATTCCGTGCCTATATCCATCCCTACAAACGATCTTTCTCTCCATTTTAAATTTTTGTAATCCTCACAGTCCACATAGCATAAATTATTCCTAATTGATCAAGAAGGGGCGATGGTATGACGATTTCTGGAAAAGATTTTATCAACAGAATCGATCATTTAAAAAGTGAAATCTGGGTGGATGGCCAGAAAATGGTTGGAAAAGTTTCAGAGCACCCTGCCTTTCGAGGAGTCATGAGAAGTAAAGCCCAGTTATTTGATATGCAAAACGATCCTGCGTTAAGAGATGTCCTTACGTTCATTTCCCCTAAAACAGAAAAAAGGGTAAGTTTTTCTTATCATCAACCCAAAACGAAGGATGATTTACTATTTCGTAAAAAAGCAACAGAGTTATGGGCGCGTGCAAATTTCGGATTATTAGGCCGATCTCCCGATTATCTAAATACAGGATTGATGATATTGGCAACTTCCCACAACCTGTTTTCTGCAAAGGACAAAAAATTTGGTGATCATATTCTCCAAAATTACGAATATGCGATGGAACATGATCTTACTTTTACACATACATTTATCAATCCTCAAGTGAACCGGTCGATTAGCTATTTAGAGGGATCAGAAGAAAATATTGCGGCAAAGGTAATTGGCGAGAACCGCGAAGGTATTATCATTCAGGGAGCTAGATTGTTGGCAACGCAAGGAGGGATAACGGATGAAATTTTGGTTTTACCAGCTGGGGGTAACTTCATTGAAGAAGCCTATATTTATGGGTTTACGGTCCCTTCAAATGCAAAAGGTTTAAAGTTCATCTGCCGAGGATCATTTGTGAACGATGAAGACTCCTCTTTTAATTCTCCGCTTGGATCACGATTTGAAGAGATGGATTCGATTGTCGTGTTTGATCATGTTTTGGTTCCTTGGGAAAAAGTGTTTTTATATAAAGATTTAAATATTGTGCATCGATTTTATTCAGGGGTAAATTTTAATACAATGCTACTTTTCCAATCCGTTATAAGAATGATTGTGAAAACAGAATTTATTTTAGGGCTCGCGGAATCGATCATTAAAGCGATTAATATAAGTGAATACCAACATATACAAGATAAAGTAACTGAAATTATTGCAGCACTTGAAATTATGAAGGGACTTCATTTGTCCTCAAGAATGAATGCGGAACTGGATGAATGGGGGACGATGATTCCAGATGCAAAACCATTACATGCCGCTATTCATTATTACCCTAGAGTTTATCCCCGTTTGGTTGAAATCCTGCAATTATTAGGTGGAAGTGGTCTTATCTTACTCCCAACTGAAAAAAGCTTTGAATCCCCTATTCGTAAGTATATTGATACTTATTTGCAAGGCTCCAATTCAGCTGCTGAGGATCGTGTCATGTTATTTCGACTAGTCTGGGATTTATGCATGAGTGCATTTGGAACAAGACAAACACATTATGAACGATTCTTTTTTGGAGATCCTGTCCGATTGGCTATGGGCCTTTATAATGGGTATCCTAAAAAAGAATATACGAACAGAGTTGAAGAATTTCTTAAAGAGGATGTTTAAAAATTTTTTTGAGGGATAAATTTCTTAGAAATAGCCTAAAATGTGAATGAATGTGAAAAATGATTGACATCATCCCCCTTTATTCGCTACTATAGAGTAAATTAAACTTAATACTCAATTAAATGCTTGGACAGGGAAGAGTATCTTGGATCGTTGCTTTCAGAGAGGAAAATCGCTGGTGGGAGATTTTCTAAGTGACCCTAAGAGAAGTCACCCTTGAGCAGCTTTCATGAAAGGAAGAGTAGTGAAAGTCGACTATAGTCGTTATCTAGTTGAAGTGCCGATTCTCATATTCATATGGGGTCGTGTAAAAAGGTGGTACCGCGAGTTAGCTCCTTCGTCCTTTTGACGAAGGGGCTTTTTGTTTTTTTAAAAGGATAAGAAAGTCTAAATTTTGGATAATGTTAGGGCCAGCTTCAGCGCCCAGCGACTAGCAAACTTTCGGTGCCTGCTTGCGTAAGTCAACATCGATTCACCCTTTGGGTTCATCGTGTTTCCTTTATCTCAGGCCCCTAAAAAGTTTGTACGTCGCTAAACGGGCGCTTACGCTTTTCTTACAAGGAGGATTTTTATGGAGAATATCACAATGTCGACAAAATATGAGCCACAGAAAATTGAACAGGGGCGGTATGATTGGTGGTTAAAAGGGAAATTTTTTGAATCGCAAAATGATGAGAATAAAAAGCCATACACGATCGTCATTCCCCCTCCAAATGTTACGGGAAAACTCCATTTGGGGCATGCTTGGGATACAACTTTACAAGATATTTTAACACGAATGAAGAGAATGCAAGGATATGATGTTCTATGGTTACCTGGAATGGACCATGCTGGAATTGCGACACAAGCAAAAGTAGAGGAAAAGCTTCGTGAAGAAGGAAAGAGTCGCTATGATCTTGGCAGGGAGAAATTCTTAGAGGAAACATGGAAATGGAAAGAAGAATATGCCAACTTTATCCGTAAACAATGGGCCAAACTAGGACTTGGCCTCGATTATTCGAAAGAGCGATTCACATTAGATGAAGGGCTCTCTGAAGCGGTCCGCGAAGTCTTCGTCACGTTATATAAAGAAGGCCTGATCTATCGTGGGGAATACATTATCAATTGGGACCCGGCAACGAAAACAGCTTTATCTGATATTGAAGTCATTCATAAAGAGGTACAAGGGGCTTTTTACCATATGGACTACCCACTTGCGGATGGTTCAGGGTCTATTGAGATTGCCACAACGAGACCTGAAACAATGCTGGGAGATACAGCCGTTGCGGTTCATCCAAGTGATGAACGTTATCAACATTTAATAGGGAAGACCGTCAAGCTTCCGATTGTAGGGCGAGAAATCCCGATTGTAGCTGATCATTATGTAGATATGGAGTTTGGATCAGGGGCTGTCAAAATTACGCCGGCTCATGACCCGAATGACTTTGAAGTAGGAAATCGCCACAATTTAGAGCGCGTGCTTGTTATGAATGAAGATGGCACAATGAATGAGAATGCTGTCAAATATCAAGGCATGGATCGCTTTGAATGCCGTAAACAAATTGTAAAAGATTTACAAGAAGCTGGAGTCCTATTTGAGATTGAAGAGCACCTTCATTCTGTTGGTCATTCAGAACGTAGTGGCGCAGTTGTAGAACCATATTTATCCACCCAATGGTTCGTCAAAATGCGTCCACTTGCTGAAAAAGCAATCGAACTTCAACAAAGTGAAGAGAAAGTTCATTTTGTCCCTGAGCGTTTTGAAAAAACTTATATGCATTGGATGGAGAATATCCATGATTGGTGCATTTCTCGACAGTTATGGTGGGGACATAGAATACCTGCCTGGTATCATAAAGAAACAGGCGAAATTTATGTAGGTCATGAGGCACCAGCAGATGAAGAAAACTGGGAACAAGAACAAGATGTGTTGGATACTTGGTTTAGTTCTGCTCTCTGGCCTTTTTCCACAATGGGCTGGCCTGATACAGAAGCGGAAGACTTCAAACATTATTATCCTACTGATTGTTTAGTAACAGGGTACGATATTATTTCCTTCTGGGTGTCGCGCATGATTTTCCAAGCGAAGAAATTCACAGACCAAAGACCTTTTAAAGATGTTTTGATTCATGGATTAATTCGAGCTGAAGATGGCCGCAAAATGAGTAAATCACTTGGAAATGGGATCGATCCGATGGATGTCATTGACAAGTATGGTGCAGATACCCTCCGCTATTTCTTGGCAACAGGCAGCTCACCAGGTCAAGATTTACGTTTCAGTATGGAGAAAATTGAATCGATCTGGAATTTTGCCAATAAAATTTGGAATGCCTCCAGGTTCGCCTTGATGAATATGGATGGGATGACTTATGAAGAAATTGATCTAAGTGGCGAGCAGTCCGTAGCGGATAAATGGATCTTGACGCGGTTAAATGACACCATTGAAGCTGTCACGAAACTAGCTGAAAAGTATGAGTTTGGGGAAGTTGGCAGAGCCTTATACAACTTCATTTGGGATGATTTCTGTGACTGGTATATTGAGATGGCAAAACTACCTCTATATGGTGAAGATGAAGCAGCGAAAAGAATGACTCGCTCCGTTCTTGCCCATGTATTAGATCAGACGCTAAGACTTCTTCATCCAATTATGCCATTTATTACAGAGGAAATATGGCAACATCTCCCTCACAGTGGCAAGTCGATTACGATTAGTGAATGGCCTAAAGTCGATGAGCGTTATACGGATCAAGAAGCAGCAAGTGAAATGAAATTACTTATGGACATTATTCGGTCAGTACGTAATATTCGAGCGGAAGTAAACACACCCATGAGCAAACAAATCAAACTTCTGTTAAAAGCAAAAGACGAAAAAGTTCTAACAGCATTAGAAACAAATAAAAAGTACATTGAAAAGTTTTGTAATCCACAAAATCTAGAAATGGGCACAACTATAGAGATGCCGGAAAAAGCGATGTCTGCTGTAGTAACAGGAGTAGAGTTATTTTTACCGCTTGCGGATCTCATTAATATCGAAGAAGAACTTGCCCGTTTGCAAAAAGAATGGGAAAAATGGAATAAAGAGGTAGAAAGAGTCCAGAAAAAGCTGGCGAATGAAAGATTTGTAGCGAAAGCCCCAGAAGCGGTTGTCAACGAAGAAAGAGCAAAAGAAAAAGATTACCTAGAGAAAAAACAAACGGTAGAAAAAAGAATCGCTGAACTAAAAGCAATGTAAAAACAAAAGCGCAAGCGCCTGTTCAGCGACGTACAAATTTGGAGCATAAGGTTCAAAGGCTAAATACGCGCCGTCCTGGCGGCAGACTCAATCGCGACGTCCTGTCGCTTCGTCTGCACTAGTACATCCTTGTACGTCGCAACGCCTTTGTGACCAACGTCCTGTTGGCCTGAGATAAAGGAAACACGGCGACGAAGGAGCCGATGTTGACTTATCGTAGGAAGAAGGCGTAAATTTGCTAGTCGCTGGAGCTGGATGATGAAACTCAAAATTAGGCTTTATCCATGGGTTAATATTTTATAAATTTTGGTAAGTAAATAAATAAGCGGGGTTGTTTCGACCATCGTAAGTAGAACAATCCCGCTTTATACAGAACAGAAGGTGTGAGGATGGTACATACATATAAAGAAGCGCTTAGTTGGATCCATTCCCGACTTCGCCTAGGAATTAAGCCAGGGCTGAAGCGAATGGAATGGATGCTAGCTCGTTTAGAAAACCCTGAGCGAAATCTTCGCGTCATTCACGTGGGTGGAACAAATGGAAAAGGCTCCACTGTGACCTATTTGCGTTCAATCCTAAATGAAGCAGGATTTCAGGTCGGTACTTTTACCTCACCATATATTGAACAATTTAATGAACGAATTAGTATCAATGGAAAACCTATCCATGATGAGGAAATTATTGCATTAGTTAATATTGTAAAGCCAATTGCGGAGGAATTAGAGCAAACTGAATTGGGGCCAGCGACAGAATTTGAGGTCATCACGACGATGGCATTTTATTATTTTAGTGAAATTCGGAATGTAGATTTTGCTTTATTTGAAGTGGGTTTGGGCGGGAGATATGATTCCACCAATGTCATTCGCCCGATTGCCTCCATCATTACAAATGTCGGCATGGACCATATGCAAATTTTGGGAAATACGATCGAAGAAATTGCTTACCAAAAGGCCGGTATTATAAAACAGGGCATTCCTATTTTTACAACGGCACAACATGAGGGTGCCTTATCCGTACTAAAAAAAGAAGCTATACAGCAAAAAGCGCCATTTTATCAATTGGGCAAGGAATTTCTTATAAAGGAATATCATCCTCTTGAAAATGGAGAACAATTTAGCTATCAATCGAAATGGGCTTCATACGATCACTTACATATCTCTTTATTAGGTCGTCACCAGACAGAAAATGCAGCAGCAGCTTTGGCTGTATTAACCTATCTACAATTCATAGGACATCTTGCTTTACAAGGAGAGGCAATCCGGAATGGGCTACTAAAAGCCTTTTGGCCGGGAAGGCTAGAACGCTTAAATGATCGTCCGGTGATCTTTATTGATGGGGCTCATAATGTGCAAGGATTGCAAGCCTTCAAGTCAGCAGTCGAGACCCATTTTCTAAGAGAAAAAATAAAGATGGTTTTTACGGCTTTAATAGATAAAGACTTAACAGATATGTTTACGGTCATAAACTCGATGAATGTGGAACTTTATTTAACTGAGTTTGATTTTCCAAGAGCGGCACCTGTAGAGGAATTACAAGCGAAATCAGGTAATACAGAAGCTTACTGTGATAAAGATTGGAAAAACATGATCCGAAAGCTTGTTTTATCGGCGAAGGAGACAGATATCTTGGCGATTACAGGATCCTTATATTTTATCTCAGAAATAAAACCCTTTTTGAAAGAGATGATTCAGTTAAGAAAGCAGACTGGTTCGTCCATCAATCTTCCAAAAGAGAAATAAAGGCGGGGAAAAATGAAAATCATTATTTTTGTTTATGCTCTTGTATTGGGATCATTTTTGAATGTTGTGGGATTAAGAGTTCCTGCCAAACAATCGCTCGTAAAGCCTCAATCTGCATGTCCTGGATGTGGAAAAACGCTAACGCTCTTAGAATTGATTCCTGTACTGTCTTTTGTGTTCCAAAGGGGGAAGTGCAAGCACTGTAAACAGCCGATTTCCCCCTTTTACCCCCTTATGGAATTAGCAACAGCTTTTTTATTTGTCTATGCTTTCTCAAGAATCGGATGGACATTCGAATTAGTGATTGCTTGGACCTTGATTACATTATTTGTCATTATTTTTATTACCGATATAAAATTCATGCTCATTCCCGATAAAATCCTCTTCTTTTTTGCCATTCTATTTATCGCAGAACGGCTGATTCAGCCCCTAAAGCCGTGGTGGGATTCGATACTTGGCGCGGCCGTTGCGCTTATTCTATTATTACTTATTGCGATTCTATCAAAAGGTGGGATGGGAGGAGGTGATATTAAGCTATTTACAGTGATAGGTTTTGCACTTGGAACAAAGCTCATGCTGATTTCCTTCTTTTTTGCTAATATTCTAGGCGCTATGATTGGAATAATTGGAATGGCATGCGGATTTTTTGAAAGGAAAAAGCCAATCCCATTTGGCCCGTTTATTGCGATCGGGACCCTTATTACTTATTTTTACCATCAGCCTATTTTAACCTGGTATCAATCTTTATTACATTAAGGCTATTCAATCAATCTATTAAAAAAATTGACGAAAACCTTTTTTCTCTAGACGACAAAAGTTTCGTCTTTTTTTTTTGCTTGTATGATAGCATGAGGGAAATAACTGGGCGGGAGGTAATGAGAGTGACAAAGAAAGAAAATAGCCAAAGATCAACAATTAAAATCAAATTAAATGGAAAAGAACGCCCTTTTGAGGAAAAAACGGTTGTTCATGATTGGCAAGCAGCGTCAGAGGAAACATCCGCAGCCTCATCAGAAGAAATGCTAGAAGAAGAGTTCGAATGGATTCTACCAGATGAAGAGGAAACAGAAATTCCTGAATTTAAAATTAATCATCATACCGAATCGAAAAAACGCCCATATTTTCATAGAGTCGGCAACGGTCCGTTTAAATGGGGAATTAAAAAATTAGTCGTATCTTTTGTACTAGCTATAACGGTAGGGATATTGCTTGGGACTTTTGTCTTGGAGATTATGAAAAAGGAAGATATACAAGCCACCACAACAGCGCGGAATCCAGTTGCTGCAGCAGATAAGCCAGGAGAAGAAAAGGAAAAAGCTAATGCGAGCTATAAAGCAAAATTACCGGCAATGTCGGTACCCGTTTTACAGGCAGGTGTTTATTCTTCAAATGAAAACGCTGAATCTGCAGCGAAGGAATTGGACAATCAAAATTATGCCACAACGATTTTAGAAATGGATGGGAAATATAGTTTATTTATAGGAGTGGCAGGAGATCTTCAAGAAGCGAAATCGTGGGAGAAAAATGTGAAAGAGAGCGGTTTAGCAGATGTTTGGGCGAAAGAATTGTCGATAGGGGAAGGATCGATCCAGCTAGCATCCAAAGAACAGGCTGAACAAATCTTAAAAGAAATAAATTACTATAACTCGATTGCTGCAGAGGCGGTGAAAGTAGAAATGGGAGGTAATGTAAATGAGAAAGTTTTACAAGCTGGTTTGCAACTAATAGACTCCCAAAAGGATGCAACTTACCAAAATAAGGAAGCGGTGAATTTGCACGAGAAATTGCAGACTGCTGTAAAAAGTCTCGAAAAATCTTCGGGAAATCAAGATGAAATTCTAAAGGTCCAACAAGCTTTACTAGATTATATGACGATATACTACCAACTAAGCAGCCAATCTTCATGAGTGGCTGCTTAATTGATCTCATCATAACAGTAAGCCTCCGCGGATTGAAGTTTTATTTTTATATCATTAGGTTTGTCTCCCCGCTTGCTTCTTTCCCAATTTATTGGTACGATAAAAGCATGTATCTCCCATTCTTGAGAAAGGTAGGACAACCACATGAAGAACCTCATCTTAGCTTCAACATCACCCCGCAGAAAAGAACTTCTTCAAAAACTAAACATTCCATTTACAACTTTTTCACCTAATGTCGATGAATCTGTTAATCAAAATTTACCACCTGAAGAGATTGTCATGCTGTTATCTTCCCGAAAAGCAAATGTAGCCGCTCAACAATTTCCTTCTTCTACGATTATTGCTGCAGATACGATTGTTGTCTCCGATGAGAAGATTCTTGGTAAACCAAATAGTCGAAAAGAAGCGAAACAAATGTTATGCAGTCTTTCAGGGAAGAGGCACTTTGTTTATACAGGTGTTACGTTGATTAACAAACAACATGCAGAATGTTTTTATGAAAAAACAGCTGTTGATTTTTGGCCATTAACAGATCAAGAAATTGAAAAATATTTGGACAGTGGTGAACCCTTTGATAAGGCAGGAGCTTATGGCATTCAGGGGGTAGGTTCCTTATTCGTCAAATCTATTCATGGGGATTATTATTCCGTCGTGGGTCTACCGATCTCCCGATTATTTCGTCTTTTAATAGAAAAGAGACTTGTTCCTTATACAGAAACATCTATATAATAAGGAGGAGCATATTGGACACTAATAAGGCGTTAATGATTAAAGATTTTCCTGTCGATGACCGCCCACGTGAGCGTTTGATTAAAACAGGACCAGAAAGCTTATCCACTCAAGAAATAGTTGCCATTCTTTTAAGAACAGGTACAAAGTCGGAATCTGTTCTTCAATTGGCCAATCGTCTTTTAACGAAATTCGATGGACTTATGTGGTTAAAGGAGGCAGCTTTTGAAGAACTGACGAGTATCAAGGGGATTGGACAAGCCAAGGCCGTTCAACTAGTTGCTGCGATTGAACTAGGACGCAGAATTAGCAATTTAACTTATGATGATCGTTATGTAATCAGGAGTCCTGAGGATGGTGCTAATTATGTCATGAATGACATGCGTTTTCTTACTCAGGAACATTTCGTAGCATTATATTTGAATACGAAAAATCAAGTAATCCACCGGCAAACTATTTTTATTGGGAGTCTGAATGCGTCGATCGTACACCCTAGGGAGGTGTTTAAAGAAGCATTCAGACGAGCAGCAGCCTCGATCATTTGCCTCCATAATCATCCCTCAGGAGATCCATCACCCTCACGTGAAGACATTGAGGTAACCCGGCGTTTAGCGGAGTGTGGGAAAATGCTAGGGATTGAAATTTTAGATCATTTAATAATCGGAGATAAAAAATATGTCAGTATGAAAGAAAAAGGGTATATGTGAGACTGTTATTTTGAAAAAGGTTAAGATATAATAATACTGGCATTTTGAATAATCATGTAGTATTAAGGGGACCAAGTCTGTATAAAATACGAAAAATCGTGAATTTTGCCAAATGAATTGTACGAGACATATGGCATGAGAAAGGGAGATACATACAATGTTTGGATTAGGTACGAAAGATCTAGGGATTGATTTAGGAACAGCTAATACCCTAGTTTTTGCAAAAGGCAAGGGAATTGTATTACGAGAACCATCTGTTGTTGCATTACAAACAGATACGAAAAAGATTGTGGCAGTGGGAAATGATGCGCGAAATATGATTGGTCGAACACCTGGGAACATTATTGCTTTACGTCCAATGAAAGATGGTGTTATAGCCGATTATGAAACCACTGCATCGATGATGAAATATTATATTAAACAAGCAATTAAAGGTAAAGGAATGGGTGGAAAGCCGTATGTCATGGTGTGTGTGCCATCAGGTATTACGGCTGTAGAGCAAAGAGCAGTTCTTGATGCAACAAGAGAGGCTGGAGCACGTGATGCTTATCCAATCGAAGAGCCTTTTGCAGCGGCAATCGGTGCCGATTTGCCAGTGTGGGAGCCTACAGGTAGTATGGTTGTAGATATAGGTGGTGGAACAACGGAAGTAGCTGTTATCTCCCTTGGTGGAATTGTTACAAGTATGTCGATCCGTACTGCCGGTGATAATTTCGATGAATCGATTATCGCCTACATTCGAAAGAAATATAATTTATTAATCGGTGATCGGACAGCAGAAGCGATCAAGGTAGAAATTGGCTCAGCAGGGGAAGTAGAAGGACTCGCACCAATGGAGATTCGAGGTCGTGATTTACTTACGGGTTTACCAAAGACAATCGAAATTTCAGCTGAAGAAATTTCTGGGGCACTTAGTGACACTGTGACAGCGATTGTGGATGCGGTGAAGAATACATTAGAAAAAACGCCGCCAGAATTAGCTGCAGATATTATGGATCGCGGAATTGTCTTAACAGGTGGGGGAGCTTTATTACATAACCTAGATAAGGTGATGAGTAAAGAAACGGAAATGCCTGTATTAATTGCTGATGAGCCACTTGATTGTGTCGCAATTGGAACAGGAAAAGCCTTAGACCACATCGACTTATTTAAGAATAAAGCTAAGGATTCTAGATAAGGAAAGATGCGCCGGTTCTTGCTACTGGCGCTTCTACTTTTAGGCCTAGAGGAAACGGGCTCAGAACGGCGTTAGCTTCATCCTTAACCACACGGTGTCGTTCGATCAATATATTCACTGGAACGAAGGGTCTTATTATTGCTAAGTTATTTCCGCTTTGAAAGTTAGAGGTGTATGGAATGCCCCATTTTTTTCTAAATAAACGTCTAATCATATTATTAATTAGCCTCATTGTCTTAGTTTCACTTATTGGCTTTTCCCTAAGGGATAAGGATAATATTTCAAAACCTGAGCAATTTTTTAAAGATGTGGTCGGCTTTGGTCAATCAATCGTTTCTAGACCAGCTCACGGTATTGCTAATTTTTTTGAGAATGTAGAAGATTTAAAAAATACATATACCGAAAATAAAAAATTGAAGTCACGATTAGAAGGTTTGGCAAAGTTAGAGAAGGAAATTGCCGATTTGAAAAAAGACAATAAGGAATTAAGAAGTGTTCTTAAGAAAACAGAAGATCTGCGTGAATATGAAACCATTCAAGCAACAGTTATTAGTCGAAACCCCGAAAGATGGGACGAAAAATTTATCCTTAACAAGGGAAAAAATAGTGGTGTGGATACGGAGATGGCTGTGATCACTTCGAAAGGGTTAGTTGGAAAAGTCGTTAGTGTCTCACCAATGACAGCGACAGTTGAATTATTAACATCAGAAAACACCCAAAATAGAGTATCCGCGCTAATACAAGGAAAAGACAAGATCTACGGGTTAATCAATGGGTATGATGCCGACAAAAAGCTATTATTAATGAAGGATATCCCAGTTGATAAGAAAATAAAAGAAGGACAAAATGTGGTTACCTCTGGGCTTGGTGGAGTTTTCCCGAAAACACTGGATATTGGAAAAGTAAAATCGGTAGAAATGGATCGTTTTGGGCTAACCCAAATTGCTTATATTGAACCATCCGCGCATTTTTATGATTTTGAACATGTCATGGTTGTTGCACGGACGATGGGGAAGCAAACCAATTTAGATAAGGGGGAAGAATGATGAAACGTGTAATTCTTCCTCTTCTTTTAACTTTATGTTTTTATTGTGAAAGTGTTTTTGTCGAGTTCACCCCTCCAGGAACATTTAAGATGGATATTCTTTTGGTTCCTCATTTTTTATTAGTCCTCTTGATTGTCATGGGGTTATTTTATCTACGAAATCGCACATTGATTTATGCGGCCATTTTCGGCCTATTATTTGATATTTATTATACGGAAATTATCGGAGTCTATCTATTTCTACTCCCAATCACTGTCTATTTGGCGTCTAAGATGGCTAGGGTTATTCAAGCCAATGTTTTTACTACCTTTTTTATTTCACTTTTATGTGTCGGAATGGTTGAATTTGTTGTGTATGGAATGAATGTATTCGTACTCCAACGTAGTATGGATATTCAAGAATTTCTAAACCGAAGATTATGGCCTACACTGATTGTAAATCAGATCTTTTTCTTGATTATTTATTTCCCATTCAAAAAAGTTTTGTCCCAACGTAAAAGGATTGAAATGCATGAATAAATTTCTTGGAGGACTTTTTCAAGATTTGTCGAATGAGCAAGAGATGACGATTTTGGTTCTTTGCGTTAAGATATAGTAAAACGAACCGATGGAGTTAGTTGTTGAAAGGAGATAATAGGGCACAGTCAACGATTGAACGTCTCCTTTGCCCGCCATATATGAAAAACAGACAAAATGTTATGATAAAAGGAACGAAAAACGGCCTTTCATTACAATTAAATGATACTTGTTCTTATGAATCATTATTGAGAGAGTTAGATGAGAAATTAGCGGATTTACAGGGGCGAGAGAATGATAGTCCCCTAATCTCTGTACGCATTCTTGCTGGTAATCGACTTCTAACAGAAGAGCAACGAGAGGAACTGAAAGAGAGAATACGCTATCAGAAAAACCTCGAAGTTGAAGAGATCGTGAGCAATGTTTTAACAAAGGAAGAATCACAGCGAATCGTAGATGAACAACTTATCACTTCTGTTACCACGATTGTCAGATCAGGACAGGTATTGGAGGTACCAGGTGATTTATTACTTGTAGGTGATGTGAACCCTGGTGGAACCGTGCGAGCCGGTGGTAATATCTTTATCATGGGCGCTCTTAAAGGAATTGCCCATGCTGGTTTCGAAGGAAATAAGGAAGCCGTCATTGTCGCTTCTTTTATGACGCCATCGCAATTGCGTATTTCTGATTGTATCACACGTCCCCCTGATGATCATGATCAGGATGGACACCACCAAATGGAATGTGCCTACATAGATGATTCACAACAAATTATGATTGATAGATTGCAAAATTTAAAACATATTAGACCGAATATTACAAGATTCAAAGGGGGACGTTAAAATGGGTGAGGCGATTGTGATTACATCAGGTAAAGGAGGGGTTGGGAAGACAACTACCTCCGCAAATCTTGGGACAGCCCTTGCCCTGCAGGGGAAAAAAGTTTGCTTGATTGATACGGATATAGGTTTAAGAAATCTTGATGTTGTATTAGGCCTAGAAAGTCGCATCATTTACGATCTTGTTGATGTGGTGGAAGAAAAATGTAAACCACATCAGGCGCTTGTAAAAGATAAAAGATTTGATGATCGCTTATTTCTATTACCCGCAGCTCAAACAAGCGATAAAACGGCTGTATCTCCAGAACAAATGAAACAGCTCATATCCAATTTGAAACAAGATTATGATTATATTTTAATTGATTGTCCAGCGGGAATTGAGCAAGGGTATAAAAATGCGGTTGCTGGCGCGGACCGCGCGATTGTTGTGACCACGCCAGAAATTTCGGCTGTACGCGATGCGGATCGGATTATTGGCCTTTTGGAAAAGGAAGAAACGTTAGAACCACCAAAATTAATTATTAATCGAATCCGTAGTCAAATGATGAAAGATGGAGATGTCTTGGATGTTGATGAGATTGCACAGCATTTATCGATTGATCTACTGGGGATCGTTCAAGATGATACTGAAGTAATTAAATCATCGAATCAAGGAGAACCGATTGCGCTTAATCCTAATAGTAAGGCCTCCATTGCATATAGGAATATAGCAAGACGAATTTTAGGGGAATCTGTCCCATTACAATCTCTTGATGGTGAAAAATCAGGTTTCTTTGTGAAATTGAAGAAGTTATTTAGTAGTAGCTCATCCTAATACGATCAACGAAGCTTCACATCTTTTGGTGCGGAAGCCCATAGGATGTAGGGCAAAAAGGCGTGGCGATTTTCGTCACGCCTTTACCTGTTGTTTCAGCAAACAATCACGCACTTTTGTATTCTGTACATCCCCATACTCTTCGCATATTTTTTCAGGACAAGTCATATGGTAGTAAAAATAGCTAAAGGGGATGGAGGAGAATGGATCGTCATAGAATTGAGCAGGTTCGCAGAGAACTAAATAAAAGAAGGAAGCAATATGGCATTACTCGTGACCGGAAATTAGAAGAGACATTTTTTCAACAAGATGGTGGAGAAAACTCAGTTTTTGAATCAGACCCTAACGAATCAGTGCATCCACTTTTTAAAAAGGAAGTCTTTTTTATGAAAATATTTATTTCAGCCATTCTCGTCCTTCTTCTTGCAATTATTTTTCAATCACCCTCGCCAAAGATGGAAGGGGCAAGGGCTGGGATAAAAAAAACATTTGAACGCGAATTTCAATTCGCGGTAGTGGCAGATTGGTATGAAGAAAAATTTGGGCAACCACTTGCTCTTTTTCCTGCGCAATCAGATTTCCAACGGGAGGATCCGAAGGAAAACTTTGCTATGCCTGTAACAGGGAAAATATTGGAGCCTTTTTCTGACGAGCACCAAGGGATTATTATGGAGACGGGAAGAGAAGCTAAAGTGGAGGCAATGTCATCAGGAACGGTCACGTTTGCTGGTAAGAAGGAGGGAACAGGCAATACCATTATCATTCAACATCCTGATTATTCAGAAACGTGGTATGGGAAATTGGATCATATCTCCGTCAAACCGCTAGAAAAAGTGAAGGCAGGGCAACTGATTGGCACTGTTTCTTCAGGTGAAGATGGAGAAACTGGTGAGTTTTATTTTGCCATTAAACAACATGATACTTTTATCGATCCCATTCAGGTGATGAAATTTGAATAAATACGGGCGCCTTTTTACAAAAATCAGAATCCATCCATTATTGTGGATTATATCTGGGCTAAGTGTAATCACAGGATACTTTTGGGAGTTACTCGCCCTTTTTTCGATCGTCTTTATTCATGAAATGGGTCATGCCTTAGTCGCCCAATTTTTTAATTGGAAAATAAAAAGAGTTATGCTCCTCCCTTTTGGGGGTTTTTGCGATGTAGATGAACATGGAAATCGAAGCATGTTAGAAGATTTTTGTGTGATTGTGGGAGGGCCCCTTCAACATTTATGGATAGCTGTGATCATTCCAGTTCTGCATATGGGCGGGCTGATATCAGCAGATTATGCTCAGCAAATCGCTCAATATAATTGGATGATTATGATTTTCAATCTTTTGCCAATTCGCCCACTGGATGGCGGGAAATTGGTGCATCTATATCTATCTACTTATAAATCTTATCTCGAATCCGTTCGTATGTCTGTTATCATTTCATTTGTTATTTTGCTGATTTTTCATGTACTTGTTCTTTTGATAGATCCCTTTAATATAAATATTTGGGCTATTTTAATTTATTTAGATGTTTGTTTGTGGACGGAATGGAAGCAGCAAAAATATATGTTAATGAGATTCCTGTTAGAACGCCATTTTGGAGAACAACAAAGCATTTTGCGATTACAAACGATACAGGCGGACAGCGAGGATTATGTTTTTGATATATTAAGTAAATTCAAACGTGGGTATAAACATTTAATTGATATTGATGGAAATACAGAGGGCGGCTTTCAATTGGATGAGAATGAGCTTCTTTATGCCTACTTTTCCGAGAAAAAGGTAAGAGCTCGTTTAATGGATCTCGTTTATGCAAGCTAAAGACTTTTCTTATCTGTAATCTCCAATGATCGAACACTTTGAGTTTCCGCAAAATGCAGAGACGCAGGCTGAAAAACAAGATGTAATGTAGTCGCTCCGTTTTTAAGCCGTGTGATCGTTTAAAAAGGGATTTTTGCGATCACTGAACTAGAGCCTTGGGCAGGCTCTTTTTTAAACGATTCACTTTTCACTTTTTCCATTCAACAGACAAGTTTCAACGTTAACTGCCGAGGTCCTGTGTTTCGTATAGGAATCCAGTCTTTGATTCCCGTTCTGGCGTGGGACAGCGTTGCTGATATGCCTTCAGCTAACTGGTAGTAATAAAATCGGATATCTTTGCGAAGCGCACGAGAATTATGAATAAGCCGTTGGAAAAGCCCGCTATGTTCGGATTCATCTGCCAAGAGCCCAAGCATGCCCATGGCATAGGTCAGAAGTTGATTCAGGTTATTCATAGACGTTAAACTTCTCACTCTAAAGTCTTCGAATCCAAAGTGCTGTTTTTTGAATCGGAAATATTCCTCAATCCGCCATCTAGACATATAGGCCCGCACAATTTGAATGGCATCCTTTTTACCCCTGATGACCTTGTTGGTGGCCAACATCATAGGTTTTTCGCCTAACCCATATACAAGCACAAGACGAATGGAACGCTTCCCCGCTGTGATCTTCACATTGAGGTGGCTTACGTAAATGGTTTCCTTTTTGACTTTCCCGTTTTCCTTGAAGGTGAGCGTCGTTTTGATCTTTCCTTTCCGTGAATCGCGCAGCACTGTGGATTTAAACCATTTTCCTTTCCAAAAGATCTTGCGATTCTCGGTTAATCGGACGATATACTGCTGCTTTTTTTGATGCATAAAGTCAAATAGGGCATTCATGTCGTACCCTCGGTCAAAGACAAAGGTTGCGTTCCTTTTAAGGTGACTGATCACAAAGTTCAATCCCTGAAATAGAACTTCATTGGTGGACTTGTAGCTTTTCTCCCAAGAGGAATGGATGCGAGAAAACAGACTGATGGGCTGTTTTTGATTGGCACTCAACCCGACGATTTCTGTGACGTGGTATCCTTTTTCGATTTTGTGGTCTTTGCTGGAGCCATCCCTGACTTTCCCCAGTGCTTCGAATGCCCGCCCATGTGGTTTAATGACATCCGAATCATCCACCAAAATGAGCGGCTCTTTTCCTAACGCCTTCACCACTTTTTGTGTGTAACGAGAAAGGATAGACGGGGACAGGGAACGCCCTAAATTCCGGCTTAATCGTTCAATGGTATTTTTAACCTGGACGGGCTCATTTAAAGCGACGGCAATGTCTTTGAGGATGATACTACCGGATTTTAAAATGCCGTAGATGGACTGGATCACGAACTTGGATTCCACTTGACCCGCTTTTGATACGATACTTTTCGCGAATTGAACTGATTTACGTTTTACTCGGTATACATCTGTGGTAGATTGGAACATGGAAAGGCCTCCTTAAAATTGTTTAGTAGCGTTTTAGTTGGTGTTAAAATTATACCAAACAACTGAGGCCTTTTCGCTGTTTTCACCCCGATTTTCGCCACCTTTCCGTGTTTTTATTGAAAAGTCACCTCTTGAATTGGTCCTACTCAGTCACCTCTTGATTTTTTGCGGAAACTCAAACGAACACCTATTGACAGTAAACCGCGTATATGATAAAATTTTTTTGTTAGTTTGTAGCACCCGTGCTACAACCGCACATAACAGGTAAATGAAAGTTTCTATTTTTTTGAAAAGAAGTTGATAGAACACCTGCAAATGGCGAGTCTTAGTCTAATAAGGAGGTGCGATTTATGTACGCAATTATTGAAACTGGTGGAAAACAAGTAAAGGTAGAAGAAGGACAAGTTATCTACGTTGAAAAGGTAGATGCTACTGAAGGTGATTCCTTTACTTTTGACAAAGTTCTTTTTGTTGGTGGCGAAGATGTAAAGGTAGGAAGCCCATTTGTAGAGGGAGCTACGGTTACAGCTAAAGTTGAAAAACAAGGCCGTCAAAAGAAAATTGTGGTTTTCAAATATAAGCCAAAGAAAAATTATCATAAAAAACAAGGACATCGTCAGCCTTACACAAAACTTGTCATTGAAAAGATCAATGCATAAGTGATGATGATCCTATGATTCGTATTCAAGTTAGCCGTACAGTTAATGGCGACATTAGTGGATTTACAATGCAAGGGCACGCTCAATTCGCTGATAAAGGCGAAGATATTGTTTGTGCAGGAGTTTCAGCTGTCGCATTTGGCAGCTTAAATGCAGTCATAGCCCTGACTCCAATTGAACCAGATATCACGATGGAAGAAGACGGTTTTCTAGAGTGTCAACTTCCTTATCCTATGGAAGAGGAAGTGAAAAAGCAGGTTCAGTTATTATTAGAAGGAATGATTGTTTCCTTACAAACGATTGAAAGAGAATATCCTGAATTTGTAAAGATCAAATTTATTTAAAAGAACAGTTAAAAACTTGCGCTTTTCTAAAATGGAGGTGAATCAAATGCTAAGATTGGATCTTCAATTTTTCGCTTCGAAAAAAGGGGTAGGTTCTACTAAAAACGGTCGTGACTCAGAAGCAAAACGATTGGGTGCGAAACGAGCAGATGGTCAATTCGTAACAGGTGGATCGATTTTATACCGTCAACGTGGAACGAAAATTCATCCAGGGGAAAATGTTGGCCGTGGAAGTGACGATACATTATTTGCAAAAACAGATGGTGTGGTTCGCTTTGAACGTGTTGGTCGCAACAAGAAAAAAGTCAGCGTATACCCAGTAGCATAAGACAGAAAAAGCTCTAACCAAATATGGCTAGGGCTTTTTTTATTGTTAGGAAAATTATAAAATAGTACCTATGGATAAGGTTAATGTAGATTTAAATCGTCCAGCTCCAGCGCCCAGCGTCCTGCAGACCTCGCTTCTTTTTGATATACTATAGAAACGATTGAAGAATGTTGGAAAGGATATAATGATGATTGATAAAGAAGAAACACTTACTTTATTGCAACACGCTCGCCATGATTGGCTGAATCGAATTCAATTAATTAAAGGCTATCTAGCTTTGGGGAAAGTGGATCAAGCCGAACGAGTAATCGAAGAAATCGTTCTCGAATCTCAACAGGAAACGAAATTGACGAAATTAGGTTTGCCAGAATTTGCGACACTTTTGCTACTCCATAATTGGGGCGGGGAAGGTCATGCATTTCAAATAGAATATGAATTCATCAATGATCTTCCAGTCCATTTCATAAATGATTTAAAATTAACAAGTTGGATGAAAAGCTTTTTTCAAACTATTTCCGACGCCCTTCACCCATTATATGGCAATCGATTATATGTTTCGATTAAACCTTTAGAAAAAAGTCTTTCCTTGCATTTTGATTTTGATGGAAAGCTAAAAGATTTGCGTAGTTTCGAGCAATGGGTATTAAATTATGAAGATGAACAGATTCATATTAACCTTGAAGAAGTAAGTGAGACGAATTTTATTTGTGAAGTTATTTTTGATGGAATGGAGTGATCATTGTGTTTGTTGATCAGGTAAAGGTATATGTGAAAGGTGGAGATGGCGGCAATGGAATGGTTGCCTTCCGCAGAGAAAAATACGTGGCAATGGGCGGGCCAGCTGGTGGAGACGGTGGAAAAGGCGCAGATGTTGTTTTCCAGGTAGATGAAGGATTGCGTACGTTAATGGACTTCCGTTATCAACGACATTTCAAGGCGACTCGAGGCGAGCATGGGATGTCAAAAAGCAAACATGGCAAAGGCGCCGAAGATTTAGTTGTAAAAGTACCTCCTGGAACCGTTGTAAAGGATCTTGCAACAGAGGAAGTCATTGCAGATCTTGTCGAGCATGGACAAAAAGCGGTAGTGGCTAGAGGAGGCCGTGGGGGAAGAGGAAATATTCGCTTTGCTACACCTGCGAATCCAGCACCAGAAATGGCAGAAAATGGGGAGCCAGGGCAGGAAAGAGATGTTGTGCTTGAATTGAAAATTCTCGCTGATGTTGGCCTTGTTGGATTTCCAAGTGTCGGGAAATCCACTTTACTCTCTGTTGTTTCGGCAGCCAAGCCTAAAATAGCGGAATACCATTTCACAACCATCGTTCCTAATTTAGGGGTTGTAGAGACAGAAGATGGTCGCAGTTTTGTTATGGCTGATTTGCCAGGCTTGATTGAAGGGGCACATGAAGGAGTAGGACTGGGTCACCAGTTCTTACGACATATTGAGAGGACAAGAGTGATTGTCCATGTGATCGATATGTCTGATATGGAGGGAAGAGATCCATATGAGGATTTTCAGACGATCAATCAAGAGTTAGAAAAATATAATCTTCGCTTGCTTGAACGCCCACAAATCATTGTTGCCAATAAAATGGACATGCCGGAAGCAGAGGAAAATTTAGCTGTATTTCGGACCAAACTCGTGGAGGAGTATCCAATCTATCCAATCTCCGCGCTTACGAGGCAAGGAGTCCGAGATTTATTATTTGAAATAGCGAATCAATTAGAAACAACTCCGGAATTCCCTCTTTATGATTCCGTAGAAGCAGATGCGGAAATTCATCGAGTTGTCTATCGCCATGAAAAAGATCCCGACCAATTTACGATTACAAGAGATCCAGACAGTGCGTTTGTTATTAAAGGAGATGTGATCGAGCGGCTATTTAAAATGACAGATTTCTCAAGAGATGAATCGGTTCGTCGATTTGCTAGGCAAATGAGAGGAATGGGTGTCGATGATGCGTTGCGAGAGCGTGGAGCGAAGGATGGAGACATTATTCGAATTCTCGAATTTGAATTTGAATTTGTTGAATAGGACCTGTGGTGAATGGGGGAGAGGATATTGGGAAAGAGAGAATATCAAAAAAAATTTTATTTAGTGCGTGAAGACGTTTTACCTGAAGCGATGAAAAAAACGTTAGAAGCGAAAGAATTAATTGAGCGGAAAAAATCTGTTTCCATTTGGGACGCTGTCCAACAAGTTGATTTAAGTCGAAGTGCATTTTATAAATATCGAGATACAGTTTTACCTTTTCACAGGGTCGTGAAAGAGAAGATTATTTCGTTATTCTTTTATCTTGAAGATCGGCCAGGTTCTCTTTCTACATTATTGGCGATTGTTGCCAAGTATGCCTGTAATGTGCTAACCATACACCAAACGATTCCTTTACAAGGACGAGCAAATGTTACCCTTTCGCTTGATATCGCGAGTATGAGTGTTGAAATTGATGATCTCTTGGCCGAATTAAACAGACTAGAATTCGTGGATAAAGTCGATGTATTGAGTTCGGGAGGTTAGACACATTTAGCTTCTTAGCGGAAAAAGTGGGGTTAGTTCGGTGCAAAAGAAACACCTTATCCAGAATAATAATCTGGATAAGGCTTTTAATTTTCATCGACTAATATCCCAGCGGCCTTTAGTTCTTTCTCCGCTTTTTCGATAGCCTCCTTGTTAGGTGCTGCTATCGTATGTAAATGAATACCTGATGTGAGGTCAGCCAAAAGAGAGGAGTTTGTTAATTTTATTTTAGTAAGGAAATGTTCAACTTCTTTTCGGTTAGAAACCATTAAGGAGGCAGTAAGATCTCCATAAATGGGATGTTCGACAGCTACGTTCTTGACTGTAATCCCGTGGTCGACCAAAATATTCAATTCCTCTTCTGTTTGGCTACGTGAGTGTAAGCAAACGATCGTTTTTTCAATAAGATGGTTTTCTTGAGGGGAGCGCATATACAAATAGCCCTGACTTGTAGCGATAATCGGGATATTCCGCGCCTTCAATAAATTAATGTCTCCAACGATTACTTGTCGACTGACCCCTGTTTTTTCGGCTAATTCACTTCCAGTAATGGGAGCATTCTTTTCTTTTAATAAGGAAAGTAATGTTTCTCTTCTTTCTTCCCCAAGTATCTTTTTTCCTGTCTTTTTCATTCAACCCCTCCATTTCATCTTCTAAGCTCATTTTATCATATTCGTTGTTCCTTCTTCATTATTAAACAAGGACAAACAGGATTTGTCATAAATAAACGCCCAATCTCATAAGTTTTGATGAAGATTATTAGCATTTTGCCCAATCATTCATACACTATATAGACTGAGCTTGAGGAGGGAAAATTTGTGAAGATCCATATTGTACAAAAAGGAGAAACATTATGGAATATTGCCCAGAAGTATGGCGTAAATTTTGATGAACTAAAGAAGCTAAATGCGCAATTATCTAATCCGGAAATGATTATGCCGGGGATGAAAATCAAAGTACCTGGTCACTCAGGAGGAGGGGTGAAGGGAAAAACGGTTCATCATCATCCATCAGGAAAGAAAGAAATGCCAAAAGCAGAACATCCTTTTTTGCCTAAAAAAGAAGCACCTATGCCTGTTGCAAAGCCACCAAAAGAAAAGCCGAAGAAAGAAAAACCACATCATATTTATCAACCTATAATGCCACAGCCACAGCCATTACCGGAAATTGATATAAACAATTATTATATGATGAATATGCAACAAATGCAGGCGCAACAGATGCAACAGCCGGCGCCACCAATGGAAAAACCTGTTCACCACCACAAGGAGGAGTCGTCTTACTCGCCGGAGATGCCCATTCAGCAGCCTATGTATGGATGTTATCCTATGCCGCAGCCATGCTTTGATCCTTGTTATCCATACCCACAAGCACAGCCTTATCAAGGGTATATGATGCCACAAGTGCATGGAGCGATGACGGGGGCTCCGATGATGCCATACCAACCAGCTAACGTTCCAATCTCTGGTTATGGCCCACAATCTTATTGGGGGTCAGACGAATCATCTGATGATATGCAACATCCCTATTATGGTGGGGCACAACATCAAATGGAAAGCTCTTCGGATTACCAGCATACGGGAATGATGCCAGGTATGGCCCACCCTTATCCAGGTATGCCAATGCCCGGCTTCCAGCAACCAATGGGTTGTGGGTGTGGAAATCAAATGCCTCACTACCATCCACACCATTATGGCATGCAGGGGCATATGTATCGAGGATATCCACCTGTGGGAACAGCGATACCACCCACTTATGCGATGCCTGTGCGTCACGATAATGGAGAAGGAAATGAATAAAGACTTTTTTGAAGAAAGAGACGGATTGAATCACCGTCTCCTTCTTTTATTAAAGGAGCATTTTGATCTTCCCTTTATCCGAATCAAACCGATAAAAAAGATGGTATGGCTGGTTAGCACCCAACACCAACATTGGATTTTGAAAGAATTTTCTACACTAGCCAATTTTAATAGGCAAGTATCTTTTACAGAAGAACTAAAGAAAAATGGCTTTATGAAAACTTATTCATTTCATCAGAAACCATTTATACTAGGCGATAGAATTTTTGGGCTCATTCAATATATCGAATCTCGGCCAGGGGTTAGAGTCAGTTATCAGCATAGATCTCAAATAAAGGATGTCTTCTTTTTATTGCAAAAATATCATCAGGCGACCGCCAATATATCAATAGCTGTAAAAGAGCAAATCCCTGTTTTTGAACAGTTGAATAAATGGAATAAACGATTAATGGAATTTCGGCATACATTACATTTACATACTCAGCACCCAGTACGTCCTCATTTAAGTTATTTTGCGGATCTTGGAGAATGGGCTCTAGAAAAAATGCAAAAACAGGCTGCCTTTTTCACGGAAGAGCCCCATTGTGTTATTCATGGGGATGTAGCAAGCCATAATTTTATTCGAGATAAAAAAAATCAATTATGGTTGATTGATTTTGATTTAATTGCTGTCGCGCCAGCCCATATAGATTATTTGCAGCTTTCTAATCGGATTTTACCTCATCTGAAATGGGAACTTGAACATTTATTTTCCTTTCAAGCTCTTCAGCCATATAAAGCAAGCGAAGCATTTGTAACGGCCCTTGTGTATCCAACTGATATTTTTAGGGAATGGTTGCATTTTACGAGGAGTCCTTCTATTGAACAACAAAGAAGATGGCCGATGATGGAGGCTTTAATACTCAAGCAATTTAAACAAAGAATGAAATTCAGTAAGGAAATTATTAAAAGAGTCGATTCATACTAGGAAAAGGTGTGGAAAGATTGCTCGTAATACCCAATTTCGTTATAGTTAAAGGGATGAAGTCAAGGGAAAGGGGTTATAAAATGGCAGGACATTCGAAATGGAAAAATATTCAAAACAGAAAAAATGCACAAGATGCTAAACGGGGAAAAGTATTTCAAAAATTAGCCAAGGAAATCTATGTGGCCGCAAAAATGGGTGGTCCTGACCCAAGTACGAATCCTTCCTTGCGACTTGTGGTAGAGAAAGCAAAGGCAGAAAATATGCCCAACGATAATATCGGGCGGGCGATTGACAAGGCTACTGGAAATAAAGATACAGAACATTATGAAGAGATTGTGTATGAGGGATACGGTCCAAATGGCACAGCTGTGATGGTGATGTGCTTAACCGATAATAAAAATAGAACGGCAACAAATGTGAGAGTGGCATTTAATAAAAATGGTGGGAATCTGGGTGAAACAGGCTGTGTCGCTTATATGTTTGATCGAAAGGGATATTTAGCCATTGATCGTCAAGATGTAACCGTAGACGAAGATGATATGCTTTTATCCGTCATTGAAGCAGGTGGCGAGGAAATGGAAACGAGTGACGAAGCTTTTGAAATTTATACAGATCCTGAAAGTTTCATAGAGGTAAAAGAAAATCTAGAAAATCAAGGTTTCACATTTGCCACTGCCGAAATCACAATGGTGCCACAAACCTATACACATCTTGAGGGTGAACAGGCAGAGAAAATGCAAAAAATGTTAGAGATGCTTGAAGATGATGATGACGTGCAGGAAGTGTATCATAATTTTTCTGAATAAACATGACATAAGTCCATTTAATGCAGCGAAAGAGTTGCATTAAATGGATTTTTGTATTTTAACGATTTCAAGAAAATTGGATATGGATGTTATTTTTGGGCAATATAGATTATAAGAATTAAATTTATAGGCAAAGAGGTGATCCGTATGAAATTTACGGGAAAATTGCTTATTTCATTTATGATCTTAATAGTAGTGAGTTTAGCGAATCAGCCAGCATTAGATATTCAAAAGACTCAAGCGCAATCAACAACGATAGAACAGGAGGGAGATTCGGTTTATATCCCTGACAATCCTCTTGAGATTGAAGTTTTGCTGAAAAGAACATATTTAGATGGCGACATGAGTGAAGAATTGGTGACCGAAACCATATGGGCACTAGAAGATTTTTGGGCGAAATATGAAAACTGGCAGTTAGTTGATATAGATGAAAAACGGGTTGTTTTTGAAAAGAAGGTAAATGATATTTCTCCTTTATTAAAGGTCAACGGCTTTTTTGGTCTCCAAGAAGATGGTACATTATCAATCTTTAATGGAAGCCCCGAGCAAGCGGATATTATCCATTCCTTTTTTCAAATTGATATGAGGAAATTAGAGGGGAAGAAAAAGGAAGAGCTTAAAAAGGGGATACCAATCCAAACAAAAGAGACCTTTAAAGAAGTGTTAGAAGTAATGAAGCAATATTCTACTGGAAAAAATGCAGTTGAAAAGAAAAGCCTGACTTTTTGAGAGTCAGGCTTTAAGTTTGCGGTCATAAAGAAGGATTTGTGTTACAATAATGGTTAGCATGAAAGAGGAGAGAAAGTTGTGTACGAGTATATAAAAGGGAAGATCGAACAAATTGGACCTGAGTATATTGTCTTAGAGAATAATGGGATTGGGTATCAAATTTTGACCCCAAATCCATTTGTTTTTTCAAAGAATCAGGATGTTGAAACGGTTGTTTATACATATCAACATGTTCGCGAAGATCTTATTGCGTTATATGGATTTGCGACATTTGAAGAAAAGATTATGTTTAAGAAACTTTTGAATGTCTCCGGGATCGGCCCAAAAGGAGCGTTAGCCGTTTTGGCTTATGGAGAACCAGCTCAAGTAATTCGAGCCATTGAAAATGAGGATGAAAAGTTTCTTGTTAAATTTCCTGGTGTAGGAAAGAAAACAGCTAGGCAAATGATCCTTGATTTAAAAGGGAAATTAAATGATGTCGTGGCGTTGCCGGAAGTGGCTGCGACTGTTCAAAGAGAAGATCTTATTTTGGATGAGCCAGAAGACGAGTTGAAAGAAGCGCTATTAGCATTGGCCTCACTTGGGTATTCAGAACGTGAATTAAAGAAAATAGAGCCGAAACTTCGAGATAAAAACTTAACAACAGACCAGTATATTAAACAGGCGTTACAATTATTAATGACATGATAGAAAGGAAGAGGTAGGATGGAAGAACGAGTATTGTCTAGTGAAGCGATAGTAAATGATCTTTCTTTTGAACAAAGTCTCCGTCCGCAAACTTTATCCCAGTATATCGGACAAGATGAGGTAAAGAAAAATTTAGCTGTTTTTATTGAAGCGGCGAAATTGAGAAAAGAAGCCCTAGATCATGTGCTGTTATATGGGCCACCAGGACTTGGGAAGACGACCCTAGCTGTTGTCATCGCTAATGAAATGGGAGTCAATGTGCGGACAACATCAGGTCCTGCGATTGAAAGACCAGGTGACTTAGCGGCTATCTTGACTTCTCTTGAACCAGGGGAAGTATTATTTATTGATGAAATTCATCGTTTACCTAGGGCAATTGAAGAAGTGTTATATCCCGCAATGGAAGACTATTGCTTGGATATTGTCATAGGGAAAGGCCCAGAATCTCGATCTGTTCGCCTCGATCTTCCACCTTTTACGCTTGTTGGCGCAACAACAAGAGCTGGTTCTGTCTCGGCGCCATTGCGTGATCGTTTCGGTGTCTTAAGTCGTTTAGAATATTACACAGAAGATCAACTAACGAATATAATCCATCGTACGGCTGAGATATTGGAAACAGCGATTGAGGGACAGGGTGCAATTGAAATCGCCCGACGCTCACGTGGAACGCCACGGATTGCGAATCGATTATTGAGAAGGGTACGTGATTTTGCTCAAGTAAGAGGGGATGGGGTTATCACCCGCCAACTTGCAGATCAAGCCTTGGAATTACTACAAGTTGATCGTTTAGGTCTTGATAATATTGATCACAAACTTTTAAAAGGGATGATTGAAAAGTTTCGGGGCGGACCGGTTGGGTTGAATACTATCGCCGCAAGCATTGGAGAAGAGGCGATGACCATTGAAGACGTCTATGAGCCTTATTTATTGCAGATCGGCTTTTTACAAAGGACGCCAAGGGGAAGAATGGTGACAGAGCTTGTGTACGAACATTTTCATTTAGAGGTGCCGGAAAAGTGAATGGGACAGCAAAACTTCTCATGATTATAGGCGGAATTATTTTTGCGGTCGGTTTTCTTGCTCAATTTGTAAAAATAGGTAAACTACCTGGTGATATTCTCGTAAAGAAAGAAAATTTCACATTTTACTTCCCGGTTGTGACATCCATCCTCTTAAGTGTAATATTAACAGTGGTTCTTTATTTAATCGGGAGGTTTAAATAGTCGTGAAGTTAGATCAGTTTGATTTTGAATTACCAGAAGAATTGATTGCACAAGTTCCTTTGGAAAATCGCGCAGCAAGCAGATTAATGGTTTTGGATAAGCAATCAGGTGATATAAAGCATGAGATTTTCAGCGATATTACAAAGTATTTACAAAAAGGAGATTGCCTGGTTTTAAATGATACAAAGGTGCTTCCAGCTAGGTTATTTGGTTTAAAAGTTGATACAGGTGCCAAAGTTGAAGTATTATTATTGAAACAATTAAATGGGGATCGGTGGGAAACGCTAGTAAAGCCTGCCAAAAGATTGAAAAAAGGTATGACGCTAACATTTGGTGACGGTCAGTTACAGGCTGTTTGCCTGGATGAATTAGAGCATGGTGGCCGTATTCTAGAATTCCAATATGATGGAATTTTTTACGAAGTGCTCGATCAACTTGGTAAAATGCCCCTTCCCCCATACATCAAAACACAGCTTGAAGATCAAGACCGCTATCAAACTGTCTATGCGAAGGAACGAGGATCGGCAGCTGCTCCAACTGCCGGGTTGCATTTTACCGAAGAGCTCCTTGAGGAAATACGTGAAAAAGGGATACATATTGCTTATATTACCCTGCACGTTGGATTAGGGACATTTAGACCGGTCAATGTAGATGATATTGAGGAACATGATATGCATTCCGAGTTTTATCGAATGTCGGAAGAGACGGCGTCGTTGTTGAATCAGACAAGGAAACAAGGGGGAAGAATTATTTCGGTCGGTACTACTTCTACAAGAACCCTTGAGACAATTGCAACCGTTCATAATGGTCATTTTGAAGAGGCAAATGGTTGGACAGATATTTTCATTTATCCTGGGTATGAATTTAAGGCGATTAATGGAATGATCACGAATTTCCATTTGCCAAAGTCAACCCTCATTATGCTTGTGAGCGCTCTTGCTGGACGAGAGCCTGTTCTCCATGCGTATGAAGAAGCAGTAAAAGAGAAATATCGCTTTTTTAGCTTTGGAGATGCGATGTTATTGATTTAAGTTTGAGTGCTTGTTTAAAAAGGAGGATAAAAAGGACCAAGTCGGCTAAAGGCGCTGACGTCCTGTCAGCAACGCCGACACTAGTACGTCCTGTACGTCGAAAGTTCGAGGCGGCGCAGTTTCGAGCAGCGGACTTGTACAGGATGTACTGACTTCCGTGTTGCCCACAGGACGTGGGCGGTTTTAACGGAAGATCCTTATCACCTGATACATGAGCAGCGCAGAAACAAGCCAACGAAGAAATTCGCAGTGTCATTTTTACCGGACTTTATAAACATCCTCTTAGAAAGGATTGGAAAGATTGAGCGCGATCACATATGAATTAATTAAAACCTGTAAGCAAACAGGAGCAAGGCTTGGGGTCCTACATACCCCGCACGGGTCCTATCCGACACCGATGTTTATGCCAGTAGGCACCCTTGCGACAGTTAAAACAATGTCACCCGAGGAATTGAAACAAATGGGGGCAGGCGTCATTTTAAGTAATACGTATCATCTCTGGCTTAGACCTGGTCATGAGATTGTGAAGGAAGCTGGTGGCCTGCATGCCTTCATGAATTGGGATCAAGCGATCTTAACAGACTCGGGAGGCTTTCAAGTTTTTTCTTTAAGTGAGTTTAGAAGGATTGAGGAAGAGGGCGTCCATTTCCGCAATCATTTAAATGGAGACAAGCTGTTTTTATCTCCGGAAAAATCGATGGAAATTCAAAACGCCCTTGGATCTGATATTATGATGGCATTTGACGAATGTCCACCATACCCTGCTACTCATGATTATATGAAAAAATCGGTTGAACGAACCTCTCGCTGGGCCGAGAGATGCCTAAACGCTCATAACCGAACGGAAGATCAAGGACTTTTTGGAATTGTGCAGGGTGGAGAATTTGAAGATCTGCGGAAACAGAGTGCCAGTGATCTTGTTTCACTCGATTTTCCTGGTTATGCCGTTGGCGGTTTATCAGTTGGTGAACCGAAGGATGTTATGAATCGAATGTTAGAGTTTACTACACCATTATTGCCTAGCAACAAACCACGTTATCTTATGGGAGTAGGTTCTCCGGATTCCTTAATTGATGGAAGTATTCGTGGAATTGATATGTTTGATTGTGTATTACCAACAAGAATTGCAAGAAATGGAACATTGATGACCTCTAATGGGAGATTAGTGGTTAAAAATGCAGCCTATGCCCGCGATTTCAATCCAATCGACGAAAACTGTGATTGTTATACGTGCAGAAATTATAGTAGAGCCTATATTCGCCATTTAATTAAATGTGACGAAACATTTGGAATAAGACTTACGACTTACCATAATTTGCATTTTCTGTTAAAATTGATGGAGCAAGTCCGACAAGCGATTAAAGAAGATCGCCTAGGTGACTTCAGAAAAGAATTTTTTGAGCGTTATGGGTTTAATTCTCCCGACGCGAAAAATTTCTAATATAGATTTTATAAGAAAAGGAGGTTTTTTTAATGGAACAATTAATCGGTTTATCACCTTTTATTATTATGATCATCTTGTTTTACTTCTTATTGATTCGGCCAAACCAAAAGCGTCAAAAGGCCGTGAATGAGATGCAAAGCAATTTACAAAAAGGGGACAAAATTGTCACAATTGGCGGCTTACATGGTCGAATTGAAGCATTAGATGAAGGAACCATTGTGATTAAATGTGGCGATGGTAGCAAACTTACATACGATCGTAACGCGGTCCGTGAAGTACTGGAATCTAATAATAGTGTACAAGCATAAATGCTTATATAAAAAAGAAGCTGATTTCGTTTGCACAGCTTCTTTTTGTTTTTTATTTAAAATTTGAATTTGTTTTTTATTTAAAATTTGAATTGGATAAAATATTCACCCCAAGAACGCCTCCCATTGTAGCTGTTAAAATATAGCAGATATGATAGATGAATTGCTCTAATGAGAAGAAATTGCTATGCCCCAAAAATTGGTAAGATAAAAGAATGAGCGAATAAAGTACCCCTGTGGCCCCTCCGATTAACCACCCTTTTTGTTTTCGTTTTCCCCCACTAATAAAACCACCGAAAAAAACAGCAAAAAATGAAATGATGGTAATTAAAAGGCTAATGGACTTTTCCTGTGTATCACTAAATTGCAAAACGAGTGAAAAAATAAGACTCGACAGTACCGCAAAAAGTAAAATTGTCATTAATCCATATACAATCGAAACTGCAAAGTTTTTAATTTCGATTACCACTCTCTCCCTTCCACAATCAACATATATCTATCTGTACAAGCTTATTCACGGAAAAAAATATTAGAAGTATTTGTCTTTCTTTTTCTCGGAAAAATCGCTTTTATTACTTGATATCCGGGACATACTAAAAAGGCTATGAATAAGGGAGGATTATAAAATGGAAAAATTTTTAATTATTATTGCACGAGTGGTCATTTTGTATATTCTTTTACTTGTTATTTTTAGATTGATGGGCAAGCGGGAAATCGGTGAATTAAGTATTTTAGATCTTGTCGTATTTATAATGATGGGGGAAATGGCCGTTATTGCGATTGAGCAACATAAAGATCCCTTATCCCATACAATCGTTCCTATGATCACACTTATGCTCATTCAATTAGGGTTAGCTTTAATTTCTTTAAAAAGTCGCAAATTTAGAAGGTTGATGGATGGAAAGCCGTCATTAATCATTAACAAAGGAAAAATTGATGAAAGAGAAATGAAAAAATTGCGCTATAATTTTGATGACCTGCTCACTCAGCTTCGGCAGAAGGATATCACCAATATTTCAGATGTAGAGTTTGCTATTCTAGAGACCTCTGGGGAACTTTCTGTTATTAAGAAGGATAAGAAAACCAAGACAGCCTCTTATACCCTTCCACTTATCTTAAATGGCGAAATTCAACCAGAACATTTGGATGAGGTAAATAAGGACGAATCTTGGTTAAAAAAAGAACTGGAACAGCGTGGACATCATCATATTGAGCAAATTTCTTTTTGTAGTTATCAAGATGGAAAGTTTTTCGTAGATTATGATGATTCAAAGTAATCATCTTGCCGTTTGGGGCCAACTGGATGTTGGTCAAACGGCGTTGCCACACGACGTGGCGCATTTAGCCGTTGATCCCTTGTTCATCCTTTTGGCTGGCAATCGTCATCACATTTCTAGCCGTTCATCCCTAACAGGCGCTTGCACTTTTGTTATTATTTAAGAATCCGATTAAAGAATGGTAAGCGAATTAAATCACCTTTTGTTAATAATTTAAAAGCAAATATAAAAATAAGATAGATGCAGGAAACAAGTACAATCCCAATAGTCAGGAAAAGTAGGGTAGGGTAATAGTCAAACACATACCGAAGATAAAAGATTCCGGAAATCCCTGATAATAAGGTGGCTAGAATAAATTTTGCATACATCCCTATATAGACAGTGAATTGTATTTTTTTAAGGACAGTTGCAAAATGCAAAAGTGTTACAAGCACTGTCCCTGCTGCCATACCAAGCGCAACCCCATTTATCCCAAATGCTGGTTGGGAAGCAAATACAAAGATCACGAGTATCTTTAGAACAGAACCGATCAGACTATTAATCATCGCGGCGCCAGCTAAATTGAGCGCTTGTAAAATGGCGCTGAATGGCCCTTGGAAATAGGTGAATAAAAAGAATGGAGCAAGAAATTGAATGAATTCGTACCCATCGGATGTTCCGTAAAACCATTTCATCAAAGGTTCAGCAAACACATATAAAATCACCGTTGATAAACAGCCAGCCATTAAGACGAAACGTAAAGATTGCTGAAAGCGGTATTCTACCATCAATTGGTTTCTATTGGCATTGGCCTCACTAATTTCCGGGACAAGAGAGGTAGACAATGAATGTGTAAAAAAGGAAGGAAGGGACAACAAGGGTAAAGCATAACCAGTTAAAAGACCGTATTGTTTCGTCGCTACCCCAGCTGCAATGCCAGCTAAGAGCAAACTATGTGAGACAACAATCGGTTCTAGAAACCAGGTAACGGATCCAATTAACCTTCCACCGGTTGTGGGCAAAGCCACATTCATCAGTTCTCCCAATGTTTTTTTCCCATCCGTTATAGATTGAAAAAATCTTTTACGTACCCTAAACTTTTTCTTTGCTTTAAACATAAGGAATAAGTAAATGAACGAAGCTAGTTCTCCAATGACAGATGCGCCCATTGCTGCAGCGGCTGCATACTCAATTCCCATTGGCAGGAATTTTTTGGCAAGAAAAGCAATTAAAGCTATTCTCACAACCTGCTCAAGTACTTGAGCAATCGCTGCGGGCTTCATATTCTGTTTGCCTTGAAAATAGCCGCGGATGACCGATGAAACGGCGACAATCGGGACGATTGGAGTAATGGCCATTAATGGGTAAAGTGTTCTACGGTCAGTGAATAAGGTTTCGGATAAAAAAGGAGAAATGAGCATTAAAGTAGGTGTAAGAATGAGTGATAATATACCTGTCACAGCTAGAGAAACGGCTAATATTTTTTTTGTTTTTTGCCTTTCTCCCCTTGCCTCTGCTTCCGCAACTGCTTTTGAAATGGCTACAGGGAGCCCTAATTGAGTAATCGTAATGACAAGGAAGAGGGTGGGAGATGACATCATAAACAATCCTACACCTTCTGCCCCTATCACACGTGCAATCACAATCCTATTAATAAAGCCAAGAAGTTTTGTGATAAGTCCTGCTGCCATTAAGATCATGGTTCCCTTTAAAAATTTATTCATTTCGTTCCCTGCCTTCTCAAAACTGTTCCATTCGATTACAATGAAGTATATGCTAGTAGGTGGACAAAGCATGACAAGTTATCTGAGAACATTTTTTAAGAGGATGTTCAAAAAGTCCGGTAAAAATGACACTGCGAATTTCTTCGTTGGCTTGTTTCTATGCTGCTCATGTATCTAAATGCATACATTCCGCTGCTCGAAACTGCGCCGCCTCGAACTTCTTGGTCCTTTTTATCCTCCTTTTTGAACACTCACTTTAAACGGGGGGCGAATACTTTGAACACAAAACAGGGGCATCCTTATGATTCTTACTTCCAAATACTTGGTCCCATATTACAAAGTAAACTTGAGGAATTTGCTGTTTTAGGTTATGGGACCATCGGTAAAATGGAGTTATGGACGTTTCTTACACAGAAGAAATGGAAAAAATTTAAAGAAGGTATTAGAATCTATGAGTTAGTCTCGGATATTCTTTCAGTGAAGGTGGGAGATTATATGAATTTCGCGACAGTAGAGGCCTATAAAGCTCCAGATTTGTTCTCGGAATTAGATTCAAAGGAGTTAAAAGAATTGCTTCATACTAAAAACGAAATAGATTAGACGAGGGTTATTATAAATAAGGAATTGATTGACAGCTTTTTTTGACTGATTCATAATAATCATATTGACTTTATTATCGAGGATTGAAATATAGGGTCTTGTGTTCATTTATGGCGAGGGGGATTTATCAATAATGGTAAAAAGAAGTAGAATTGTCGTCTTTTTTCTTATTATCCTGTTACTAGCAGGCTTAGGTGGTACGACAACCAATGAGATTATAAAAAATATTAAATTGGGGCTTGATTTGCAAGGCGGATTTGAAGTTTTGTATGAGGTAACACCCGCCAATAAAAATCAAAAGATAGATAAGGAAACGCTTGTACATACAACCGAAGCATTAAATAAACGAATTAATGTTTTAGGAGTAAGTGAACCAAATATCCAGATAGAAGGTACAGACCGGATTCGAGTACAATTGCCTGGAATAGAAGATCAAAAACAAGCGAGGGAAACAATTGGTACGCAAGCTGTATTAACCTTTAGGGATGTAAATGACAAAGTCATGCTTGATGGAACAGACCTTGTTGAGGGAGCCGCAAAACAGTCATTTAAAGCAAATACGAATGAACCGATTGTTTTAGTTGAACTGAAAGACCGGAAAAAGTTTCGTGATGTTACGCAAGAGATCGTAGATAAGGCACCAAATAATATCCTTGCGATTTGGCTGGATTTTGAAGAAGGAGTGGACTCTTACAAAGAAGCTTCTAAAAATGGAAATCCTAAGCTACTCTCAGACCCTTATGTAAGACAAGTATTCAATGATACAAGTGTATCAATCGAGGGAAACTTTACAACGCAGGAAGCAAAAGACCTAGCCAATCTTTTAAATGCAGGGGCATTACCTGTTAAATTAAAAGAGGTTTATTCTACTTCAGTCGGTGCTTCTTTTGGTGAGCAAGCTCTAAGTAAAACTGTGAATGCTGGTATTTTAGGTGTTTTACTTATTTTTATCTTCATGATTGCTTATTATCGTCTACCAGGTATTGTAGCAACGGTGACCCTTTCGGTTTATATTTATTTAATTCTACTTGTGTTTGATTTAATGGGAGCTGTTTTAACTCTTCCTGGAATTGCTGCTTTGATACTAGGAGTCGGGATGGCAGTAGATGCTAATATTCTTACGTATGAGCGGATTAAAGAAGAAATAAAAGTAGGAAGATCCCTTTCATCAGCTTTTAAAGCAGGTAGTAAGTCATCTTTCACAGCCATATTAGATGCCAATATTACAACATTACTGGCTGCTGGCGTTTTATTTTATTTTGGAAGCAGCTCTGTTAAAGGTTTTGCAACGATGTTAATTGTCAGCATCTTAATGAGTTTTTTTACAGCTGTTTTTGGTTCAAGGTGGTTGCTAAGCCTATTAATCGACAGCCGCTTTTTTAAAGATAAACCAGGCTGGTTCGGAGTGAAACGTGGATCTATCTTTAATTTGTCTGAAAATAAGACGACACATGATTTAGCAACTCCGTTTGATCGTTTTGATTTTGTGAAACACCGGAAGAAATTTTATGTATTTTCATCGATTTTAATTGTTGCAGGAATTATTGTTTTAGCGATTTTCCGTTTGAATTTAGGAATTGACTTTTCAAGTGGAACTAGAGTCGAAATTGATACTGGAAAACCTACTACTACTGAAGCGATTAGTAATGACTTGAAAGAATTTGGGATTGATACACAGGATATCGTGTTGGCTGGGGATGACCATGAAATCGGTGTTGCCCGATTTAAAGATAAAGTTTTAAATAAAGAAGAAATTGCTCAATTTAAAACGTATTTTAATGATAAGTATGGAAAGGAACCAAATGTAAGTACAGTGTCACCAACGGTAGGAAAAGAGCTTATCAAAAATGCCTTTTACGCTTTATTAGTAGCATTCCTTGGGATTATCATCTATGTCTCTTTCCGCTTTGAGTTCGCGATGGGCTTTACATCAGTATTAGGGTTACTTCATGATGCTTTCTTTATTGTTGCGGTCTTTAGTTTGACGCGGTTAGAGGTTGATTTAACGTTTATAGCCGCCGTCTTAACGATCGTTGGTTATTCGATTAATGATACCATTGTTACCTTTGACCGAATAAGGGAGAACATGACCGCAAAACGGCGATTGAAATCGGAAGAAGATATTGCGATGATCGTAAATCAGGGATTACGGCAAACATTGACTCGCTCAATTAATACAGTGTTAACAGTCATTGTCACAGTTGTGGCCTTATTAATTTTGGGTAGTGAGTCGATCCGGAACTTCTCCTTTGCCTTATTAGTAGGACTATTAGCAGGAACCTATTCGTCCATCTTTATTTCGGCTCAATTATGGTATGATATGAAAGTAAGAGAGTTAAAAAAGAAAGGTCCCATTGACACTGTCAAAGAGAAAAAGAAATGGACAGATGAGCCTCAGGTATAAGTTGAGATAAAAAATCAATGAGTCATTGGCGTTTACTTATAGACATGATAAAACCGCAGAGTACTGCGGTTTTACCTATTAAAGGATGCTCAATATTAATCCATATAACTTGAATGAATGAAGATGGATCCAATCCTCAAAGGAGTGAAAAGATGTTACAGCCAAATAGTCGCTGGATCGTTCGTGAAGCGAATCAGCAGCTAGTCAAAGAATTATCAGAAAAACTGGAAATTGCTCCTCTTGTAGCTACTTTGTTAGTAAATCGCGGGATTACTACGATAGAAGCAGCAAATTCTTTTTTGAATGCAGAAAAAGAGAAGATACATGACCCTTTTCTTTTTCAAGATATGAAAAAAACAGTTGAACGAATTCAACTAGCCATTCATGAACAGCAACCGATCTTAATATTCGGTGATTATGACGCCGATGGTGTCACAAGTACAACGGTGTTGTTAGAAACATTATCAAAAATGGGTGCAATTGTTACTTATTATATACCTAATCGTTTTTCAGAAGGATATGGTCCGAATCAGCAAGCTTTCCAGAAAGCATATGAAGAAGGAATACAATTAATCATAACGGTAGATACTGGTATTGCTGCCTTAGATGAGGCAAAACAAGCAAAAGATTTAGGAATAGATTTAATTATTACAGACCACCATGAAGCTGGCAAAGAGCTTCCTGAAGCATTTTCGATTATTCATCCGAACATTCCGGATTCTACTTATCCTTATAAAAATTTAGCGGGTGTAGGTGTTGCTTTTAAATTAGCCCATGCTTTACATGGTGATCTTCCAGAAGATTTACTTGATTTAGTTGCGATTGGAACGATTGCGGATTTAGTGCCTCTTTACGGTGAGAATCGTACACTTGTCAAAAAAGGTTTAAAGATATTGGCTGGGACAACACGTCTAGGCTTACAGGAATTATGTCAATTAGCGGGAAACACAATGTCTGAGATAGATGAAGAAACAGTTGGTTTTACGATTGGGCCGCGTTTGAATGCTCCAGGTAGACTAGAGCATGCAGGTTCTGCCGTTCAACTGTTAAAAACGAATAATTCTACCGAAGCAAAAATGCTAGCGGAAGAAATTGATCAGATGAACCATGAGCGAAAACGGATTGTCTCAACTATATCGAATGAAGCGATTCAAATGGTTCAAAATCATTTTGATCTTGCAGAAAATAAGGTCATTGTCATAGGAAAGCCAGATTGGAATTCGGGTGTGATTGGAATCGTCGCTTCTAAATTAGTGGAAAAATTTTATCGACCGACCATTATTTTAAGTTTTGATGAAGAAACTGGGATGGCTAAAGGATCTGCAAGAAGTATTCAGGGCTTTAATCTATTTGAAAATTTATCCGCTTGTTCTGACATCCTTCCTCATTTCGGTGGACATGCCATGGCGGCAGGGATGTCTTTAGCCATTGAAGATGTCGATGTCCTTCGTCAAAGATTAAACGAAGCAGCTAATGAGCAACTCAAAACCGAAGATTTTATACCAGTGACCGAGGTAGAGGCGACCATTTCCCTTAAAGAGATAGATATTTCTACAATCTCCCAGCTAGATAAGTTGGCACCGTATGGAATGGGAAATCCCAAACCACAAATTCTTATTGAAAATGCAACGATTGCAGAAAGAAAGAAAATTGGTGCGAACAAAAATCATTTACGGATGACCCTTGCTCAAAACGATGATTTACTGGACGGTGTCGGCTTTCAATTAGGCCATCTTGTACCAGATATCTCCCTTGGAGCCACAACATCTGTTATCGGAGAACTTTCTATTAATGAATGGAATAACCAGAAGAAGCCGCAGATTTTCTTGAAAGATGTCTCCATTAAAGAATGGCAGCTATTTGATTTACGGGGAAGCCGACAATTTGAACAATGGATTAATTATCTAAAAGAAAAACAAGGACTGTTTATCTTTTTCTCAGAAAAGAACTTTCAGACATATGGTTCTAATCTCGAAAGTGTATGTATAAGGGAGAAAGAAGTAGCCGAATATTTAGATATAAATGGAAGAAATATTATTTTATTTGACTTACCTGTACAAATCACATTTTTAGAGGCACTTGTAAAAGATAAAATGCCGGCATCCATCTATGCGCATTTTCTTCAAGAAAAAAATCATTTTTTTGCGACCGTACCGACTAGAAATCATTTTAAATGGTATTATGCATTTCTATTAAAAAGAGGAACCTTTGACCTAAAAAAATATGGGGAAGACCTAGCTACACACCGTGGATGGTCAAAAGAAACGATTTTATTTATGTCAAAAGTGTTTTTTGAATTAGATTTTGTTACAATAAAGGATGGGTTTATTAAAATAAATCCCCAAAAAGGAAAAAGGGATTTGGAAGATTCACCTACATACAAAATGAAGCAAGAACAGATAAAAATGGAAAAAGAATTTACTTATTCCACATATAATGAATTAAAAAAATGGTTTGATGAAAGGCTTGCACAAAAGGTGTTGGCAGAGGAGGAAATAAGCGCATGGATTTAAAACAATTTATCACGATCGTACCTGATTGGCCTCAAGAAGGGGTAGTTTTTAAAGATATTACGACTTTAATGGACAATGGGGAGGCCTATCGGTATGCAACAGACCAAATTGTCCAGTACGCAAAAGAAAAAGAAGTTGACATTATTGTCGGACCGGAGGCGCGGGGTTTTATTATTGGTTGCCCTGTGTCCTATGCATTAAGCTTAGGTTTTGCTCCCGTTAGAAAAGAGGGGAAACTCCCACGCGAAACAATCAAGGCTGATTATGGAAAGGAATACGGTAAAGATAAATTAACCATTCATAAGGATGCCATTAAGCCAGGTCAACGGGTGTTAATAACAGACGATTTATTAGCTACAGGCGGAACCATTCTAGCAACGATAGAACTTGTCGAAAAATTAGGTGGGATTGTGGTTGGGATCGCTTTCTTAATAGAGCTTTCCTACTTAAACGGAAGAGAAAAGCTTGATGGTTATGATATACTTTCATTAATGACTTTCTAATTCATATAGTTAGGGCTGTCCAATGTAAACACTCTAAAGCTCAGAGTAACATTGTGACAGCCTTAATTATTAGCCCGGCAGGATGCGGGGCCAGAACGGCGCCCTTGCGACGTACAGGGATGTACTAGTGCAGGAGAAACAACAGGACGTTGCGTTTTGCGCCTGCCGCCAGACGACGCGAACGCCGTTCATCCTGCTGCCTTGCGTTTTTCTTATCGTAAATATGGAAATTTAACTCATTTTATGTAAAAATGGCTGTAATCAAATTTTTTTGAAAAAAAGTACCATTTTATAACAGAATGTCTTAATATTCGATATATACATATTAAAAAGCATTGCATGGTAATTATTATTTGAATAAAAGGTGATCCTCATGGCAAAAGACCAAAATATATCGGCAGAAGATGTAATCAATAAAACAAGTGAATATTTAAATGAGGAAAACGTTGCGTTTGTTAGAAGCGCCTATAAGTTTGCTGAGAATGCTCATAAAGATCAGTTTCGTAAATCCGGTGAACCTTATATCATCCATCCTATTCAAGTGGCTGGGATTCTCGCTGATTTAGAAATGGATCCAGCAACAATCGCAGCTGGTTTTCTCCATGATGTGGTAGAGGATACGGAAGTATCGTTAGCTGATATTTCCAATGATTTTTCCAGTGAAGTAGCTATGCTCGTTGATGGTGTAACGAAATTAGGGAAAATCAAATACAAATCACATGAGGAACAACAAGCTGAAAACCATCGGAAAATGTTTGTGGCTATGGCACAGGATATTAGAGTTATTCTGATTAAGCTAGCTGATAGGCTTCATAATATGCGAACACTAAAGCATTTACCACCTCATAAGCAAAGAAGAATCGCGAATGAAACACTTGAGATATTTGCTCCACTTGCACATCGCCTCGGTATTTCAAAAATCAAATGGGAATTAGAAGATACAGCATTGCGCTATTTGAATCCCCAGCAATATTACCGGATTGTCAACTTAATGAAGAGGAAAAGAGAAGAGCGAGAACAGTATTTAGAAGATGTTATGGCAGGAGTAAAAGAAAAATTAAACGAGATGGAAATAAAATCGGATGTATATGGTCGTCCAAAGCATATTTATTCTATTTACCGTAAAATGGTTGTTCAACATAAGCAGTTTAATGAAATCTATGATTTATTAGCTGTACGAATTATTGTCAATAGTATTAAAGACTGTTATGCCGCTTTAGGCATTATTCATACTTGTTGGAAACCGATGCCTGGCCGTTTTAAGGATTATATTGCGATGCCTAAGCCAAATATGTATCAATCTCTTCACACTACGGTGATTGGGCCAAAAGGCGAGCCTTTAGAAGTGCAAATCCGCACAAAGGAAATGCATCGTATCTCTGAATACGGGGTTGCCGCTCACTGGGCCTATAAGGAAGGGAAAACCAATGATTCGAAGGACACACTTGATAAAAAGTTGAGTTGGTTCCGGGAAATTCTAGAGTTTCAAAATGAAACAGATGATGCGGAAGAATTCATGGAATCTTTGAAAATAGACTTATTTTCGGATATGGTTTTTGTCTTTACGCCAAAAGGCGATGTTATTGAGCTTCCAGCCGGTTCAGTGCCGATAGATTTTGCTTATCGCATTCATTCTGAGATCGGAAATAAAACCATAGGGGCCAAGGTAAATGGTAAAATTGTAACGCTTGACTATAAATTGAAAACAGGAGATATCATTGAAATATTAACGTCCAAGCACTCCTATGGTCCTAGTCAAGATTGGTTAAAACTTGCACAAACCTCTCAAGCTAAGAATAAAATTAGACAATTTTTCAAGCGACAACGGAAGGAAGAAAATATAGAAAAAGGTCGCGAATTAATTGAGAAGGAAATAAAAGAATTAGAATTTGAAGTGAAAAAGGTTATGACCTCTGAAAATCTGCAAAAAGTGGCGAACAAATTTAATTTTTCGAATGAAGATGATATGTTCGCGAGTGTGGGTTATAATGGCATATCCGCCCTTCAAGTTGCGAATCGTTTAACTGAAAAATTAAGAAAGCAGCGGGATCAAGAAGAAAAGATAGAAGAAATGATAGCTGAAACGAAGAAAGATTCACGTTCTAAGCGTCATGATGCCGGCGTAAGAGTGAAAGGAACGGATAATCTTTTAATTCGTCTTTCGCGCTGTTGCAATCCTGTACCTGGTGATGAGATTATTGGTTTTATTACAAAAGGTAGAGGCGTTTCTGTTCATCGTGCGGATTGTCCAAACATTGATGTAGAAGAGATGAGCAATCGCCTTATTGAGGTTGAATGGGAAACAGCTACCCATAATCACAAAGAGTATAAAGTTGATATTGAAATTACTGGGTTTGATCGTAGTGGATTGCTGAATGAAGTTTTGCAGACAGTCAGTGGGACGAAGACGAATATTACAGCTGTCACCGGACGAGCTGATCGGAATAAAATGGCCACCATCTTAATGACCATCTCCATTCAAAATATTGGTCATCTGCATAAGGTCGTCGATAAAATAAAGCAAATACCAGACATCTATTCCGTACGTAGAATTATGAACTGAAGGAGTCTATAAAGAATGAAAGTAGTCTTACAAAGATGTAAAGAAGCAAAAGTGGTTGTAAATGACGAAATTGTGGGAGAAATTGGACGTGGATTCACGTTATTAGTTGGTTTTCAAGATGGTGATACAGAGCAATCCTGTGATTGGATGGCCGAAAAGATTGTTCACTTACGTGTATTTGAAGATGAAAACGAGAAAATGAATCGCTCTTTACTTGATGAGGTAGGTTCTATATTATCTGTTTCTCAATTTACACTTTATGGGGATTGCACGAAAGGGAGACGCCCCAATTTTATGAAGGCTGCCAAGCCCGCAGAAGCGGAAGCCTTGTATGACTATTTCAATAAAGTTTTGCGAGATAAAGGGGTGCAGGTCGCAACAGGTATTTTTGGAGAAATGATGGATGTATCACTCGTAAATGAGGGGCCTGTCACATTGATTCTTGAGAAATAAACCGATAAAAAACTGGTGAGTAAAAAAATCTCACCAGTTTTTTTAGGCTTTAGAAATTAGCATATAGTGTGTTCAACTTCTGATCGGGTGTTAAGGTCTCAGGATATTACCTACTTTATTGATTAAAATACTTATTCAATCCTTCAAGAATGGCATTGGTTACCTGCTCTTGGAATGATTGAGATTTAATAATTGTCTCTTCACTAGGGTTGCTTAGATAACCTAACTCAAGCAAGATTGATGGTTGTGTATTCTCTCTCAAAACATAATAATTTCCGAAACGAGCCCCACGATCATCAAGCTTGACCATATTTGTAATTTCGTTATGGATAGTTTGGGCTAGCATCTTATCTTGCTCATTGTAATAATAAGAAGTATGCCCCTCTACCTGATGCTCATCTACACTGTCAAAATGTAAACTAATAAAGGCGTCTGCCTGTTCACGGCGTGCTTGGTCTGTCCTCGATTCTAAGCTAATATACTCATCTGTAGAACGAGTTAGGACCACATTAAAGCCGGCTTTATCTAATTTTCGAGCAAGAAGATTTCCTACCTCGAAGGTTAGATTTTTTTCAAGAGTCCCACTGGCACCAGTGGCCCCTTGATCTCTTCCGCCGTGACCGGAATCAATGACGATCGTTTTAGCTCCCGGTTTTCTTTTGAACTGAAGATTACCTTCTTGAGATGCGACAATCCAACTTGCCACATATCCTGTTTTCCCAGAGGCATATTCAATTTTATACCAGTCCCCGTTTTTTTCTAACGGGTAAAATGTTTCGCCTGCCGAAACTTGTGTCATAATTTTTGATTTTAAGGCAGGTTTTTTTCGTATATTTGTACCGTCATACAAAATACTAATCGGAGTTGTTTGGGATGTAGAGGACTCACGATCCCCCGTACTAATATAAGTACTATTTACCCACGCGATTTTGGATTGATATTCAATTTGACTCCAGTCATTTTGATCTCCAATTTTTTTCACTTGATCCCCTTTATAAAGGACTCCAATTTTTGTACTTGCTGAGTTAGGTTCAGATCTCACATTCAAGGTATCTGTATTGACCGTTGCCATGACTGTTTTTGAATTAGTTTGTCTCTCCGCTAACCAGTCTGCGATCCAACCTGTTTGATTGGACGCCAATTTGATTTTATACCAGCCATCTTTACTCTCTAAAAGAGAATAGGTTTCTCCCTTATGGAGTTGGGTAACAATAGAATAAGTAGTCCCAGGCTGCTCGCGAACATTGACAATATCACCTGTAATTTTGATGATTTCAGAATTTGCCGATGTGATAGTGGAATAATACATAATAATGGCTATAAATAATGCTATAAACGTTAAAATAATAGCCCTTTTTTTCACGCAAAAGAAACCGCCTTTCTTAAAACTTACATCTATGATTTTTTATTGTATCAGCTTTCATAGATCATTATCAATCTAAGTATTCGTGATTTTTGTTTAAAATCCTTTTTTATAAAGTTTTTTAAAAAGGACATACTACAATTAATTAATGAAAGAGAGGATAAAATAAATGAGAGCGAATGAGAAAAATCAAACATTAATGTATAGTTCCTCACAACTCATTCAGATGGATTGGCAAGATAACTGTGAAAAAAACAATATGGATTTATTAAATAAAACCATTCATGAATCCGGTTTAGCTTTGTCGGAAATAAAGGCTTGGAAAAAAGGTCTTCATCGCTCTTAAAATATTTGGAAGCTATTGACAAAGAAGCACGAAATTCGTATGATGAAATAATCAAATTACAATATTAAGCTGATGAGGGAAAAAGTAATTAAGAATGGTCAGAAAGAGAGGAAATGCCTCGGTTGAAAGCATTTCTCTGATATATTTCTTAATGAAGCACATTCCGTAGGCTTCCTCTTCGAACCCATAAAGTGTGTGTTCAAAAAGGAGGATAAAAAGGACCAAGAAGTTCAAGGCGGCGCAGTTTCGAGCACAAGGAAAGCTTCCCTGAATCCGCATCGCACGAAGGAAAAGTGGTTTTCTTTTCCGAGGAGCGGACTTGTACAGGATGTACTGACTTCCGTGTTGCCCACAGGACGTGGGCGGTTTTAACGGAAGAGCCTTATCACCTGATACATGAGCAGCGCAGAAACAAGCCAACGAAGAAATTCGCAGTGTCATTTTTACCGAGGCCTGCAGGACGCAGGTCACAAAGGCGTTGCGACAGGATGTCGCGAATTTAGCCTTTGATCCTTACTTTTTGAACATCCTCTTAAAGGCAGTAGAAGCTGGACGTACACAGGCGATAACGGTTAAAGTGAAAGCTGTAAATATATAGCTTTAAAAAGGGTGGCACCGCGGGAAAAACTCTCGTCCCTTGTTTTTCGGAACAAGGGATGGGAGTTTTTTTGTAGTAAGAAAAGCGCAAGCGCCCGTTTAGCGACGTACAAACTTTTTAGGGGCCTGACGAGATAAAGGAAACACGATGAACCCAAAGGGTGAATCGATGTTGACTTATCGTAGGAAGGCACCGAAAGTTTGCTAGTCGCTGGGCGCTGGAGCTGGATGTCAAACCGCAACGTAAACAGTTATCCACAAGCGACAAATTTTATAAATTCCTTAACCATAAGAAAAGCGCAAGACGCCTGAGGCTGGATAATAAAAATAAATGCAAGGGGGATATAAACATTGACGATTCAAATACCTAGAGGTACACAGGATATTTTGCCGGGGGAAGTAGAAAAATGGCAATGGATCGAGGAAACAGCAAAAAAAATATGTCAATTATACCAATATCAAGAAATAAGAACGCCTATTTTTGAACAAACTGAATTATTCCAACGTGGCGTCGGGGATACGACCGACATTGTCCAAAAGGAAATGTACTCCTTTCAAGATCGTGGTGGAAGAGATTTGACATTGCGGCCAGAGGGAACAGCAGCGATTGTCCGTTCTTTTACGGAAAATAAAATGTTCGGTTTACCCAATCAACCTGTTAAGCTTTATTATCTTGGACCGATGTTTCGCTATGAGAGACCGCAGTCTGGTAGATACAGACAATTTGTTCAGTTTGGTGTAGAAGCTTTGGGGAGTATGGATCCGGCAATAGATGCCGAAGTGATTGCTTTAGCGATGGAATTCTATCGGAGTTTAGGACTTAAACGATTAAAGCTTGTCATAAATAGTCTTGGCGATCGTGAAAGTAGAAAAGCTCATCGAAATGCTTTAATTCAGCATTTCCAGCCGCGAATCAATGAGTTTTGTTCAGATTGCCAAGAAAGACTAGAAAAAAACCCGCTTCGCATTTTGGATTGTAAAAAGGATCGTAAGCATGAGTTAATGGCATCAGCTCCATCTATTCTCGATTTTCTAAATGATGATTCATCCACTTATTTCAAGCAAGTTCAACATTATTTAAACGCAATGAATATTGAATTTGTTGTCGATCCTACTCTTGTAAGAGGATTAGACTATTACAACCACACTGCCTTTGAAATTATGAGTGAAGCGGAAGGTTTTGGAGCGATTACGACTCTTTGCGGTGGGGGGAGATATAATGGTCTTGTGAAAGAAATGGGGGGACCTGACACACCTGGGATCGGCTTTGCTTTAAGTATTGAACGATTAATTCAAGCATTAGAGGCGGAAGATGTTCCGATGGAAAATAACAAACAAATGAATGCTTACATTATTGCCCTTGGAGAAAAAGCAAAAGATTATTCGGTTGCGTTGTTACAAAATTTACGTCGAGATGGTCTTTCAGTGGAACGCGATTATATGGATCGAAAATTAAAAGCGCAATTCAAAGCAGCTGAACGTCTAGGGGCACAATATGCTGTCATCATTGGAGATGATGAATTATCCTCAGGTGTAGCAACAGTAAAAAACCTTGTTACAGGGGAACAAAAAGAAATGGCTTTGGAAAATCTTAAAGAGGGATTATTAGACTAAATTGATGGGGGGAAAAGAGATGTTTGGAAGATCCTATTATTGTGGAGAATTGACAGAATCTGCTATTGGTGAGTCTGTCGTTTTAAAAGGTTGGGTCCAAAGACGAAGAGACTTAGGAGGGTTAATCTTTATCGATTTACGTGACCGTTCCGGAATTGTGCAAATTGTCTTTAACCCTGACATTTCAAAAGAAGCTTTGGAGAAAGCTGAAAAAGTAAGAAATGAATATGTTCTAGATGTACGAGGACAGGTTGTGAAAAGAGAGGATAGCACAGTAAATCCAAATATTGCTACTGGAAAGATTGAAGTGCTCGTATCTGACATAACCGTGCTTAACGAAGCCAAAACACCACCGTTTATAATCGAAGAAGGGACAGAGGCTGCCGAGGAAATTCGTTTGAAATATCGTTATTTAGATCTGCGTAGACCAGATATGTATGCTATTTTTAAAATGCGGTCTGATATAACAAAAACCATTCGCAACTTTTTAGATGATGAAGGTTTCTTAGATATGGAGACACCCATCTTAACAAAAAGCACACCTGAAGGAGCAAGAGACTATTTGGTTCCAAGTAGAGTACATGCAGGCGAATTTTTTGCCTTGCCTCAGTCTCCACAATTGTTTAAACAATTATTAATGGTGAGTGGCTTTGATAAATATTATCAGATTGCCCGTTGTTTCAGAGATGAAGATTTACGGGCAGATAGACAGCCAGAATTTACACAGGTGGATATTGAAGCTAGTTTCATGAGTCAAGATGATATCCGCGATATGATGGAAAGAATGATGGCTAAAATCATGCTCGTGACGAAGAATATTAAAATTGAAACGCCATTCCCTATTTTAAAATATGACGATGCAATGGCAAGATTCGGTTCAGATAAGCCTGATACTCGTTTTGGAATGGAATTAAAGGATGTTTCTCAGCTTGTAAAGGATAGTGGGTTTAAAGTATTTTCTGGAGCAGTGTCCTCAGGTGGCCAAGTGAAAGCGATCGTAGTAAAAGATGCCGCTGACCAGTATTCTCGAAAAGATATTGATACTCTTGGTGAATTCGCTGCAAGATATGGGGCAAAAGGGCTGGCTTGGTTGAAAGTAGAAGAAGCCGCTTTGAAAGGCCCGATTGCAAAATTCTTCTCGGAATCAGAACAGGCAGAACTTCGTCAGGAGCTCTCTGCTCAACTTGGGGATTTAATCCTCTTTGTGGCAGATAAGAGTTCTGTTGTTGCAGATGCCTTAGGGGCTTTACGCTTAAAATTAGGAAAAGACCTAAAATTAATTGATGAATCTGTTTATCAATTCCTTTGGGTTGTTGATTGGCCATTATTAGAATATGACGAGGAAGCTGGACGTTATTCCGCTGCCCATCATCCTTTTACGATGCCTGTTCGTGAAGATATTGATAAGTTGGAAACGAATCCCGCGGAAGTAAAGGCCCAAGCGTATGATCTTGTTTTAAATGGCTATGAGCTTGGTGGAGGATCTCTAAGGATTTTTGAGAGTGACATTCAGAAAAAGATGTTTAAGGCGCTTGGTTTTTCAGAAGAGGAAGCGAAAGAAAAGTTTGGTTTCCTTCTTGAGGCTTTTGAATATGGAACTCCTCCACATGGGGGAATCGCTCTCGGTCTAGATCGTCTAGTTATGCTTCTTTCTGGAAGTAGTAGCTTGCGTGACACGATTGCATTCCCGAAAACAGCAAGCGCTAGTGATCTATTAATGAAGGCACCAGACGTCGTAAGTGAACAACAGTTACAGGAATTACATTTACATTTGGCGAAAGAGGAAGAGTAAAAAACAGGGCAAAATCCCCATTTCTAACCATTTGTAAAAATGAGTTACCTATGATAATATTTTATTAACAGGATAGGTCCTGATGTGTTCGTTCTAATTCCTTATCGTTTTGACCGACAAGTTATAAATACGGGAGTCCGTTTGTCTACATTCTGAGTATAAGCCTCCGGTTGAGAGGACATACAAGGTTTGTAGCAGGACACCCACCTGCCAAGAGCGGGTTCAAAACAGAGGTTAAAAAGACGGCACGATCGGGACTTATCCATTTTTGTTTTGAAAGAGGTTGTTCAAAAAGTCCGGTAAAAATGACACTGCGAATTTCTTTGTTGGCTTGCTTCTCCGCTGCTCATGTATCTAACTGCATACATTCCGCTGCTCGAAACTGCGCCGCCTCGAACTTCTTGGTCCTTTTTATCCTCCTTTTTGATAACACGCATTAAAAGATACAACCAGCTGGAGAAATGTTGGTTGTTTTTTACTGTGTAAAATTGTTCATTTATGACGATAGTGCAAACTCACGACATGAAAAATATATATTCATTTTGAAAGCAAACTTATAAGATGGAGTTGAATAAGATGTTACATCAATTTTCGCGCAATGAATTAGCGATTGGACAAGAAGGGCTTGATCGATTAAAGAACAGTACTGTAGCTGTTCTAGGGGTAGGCGGGGTAGGTACTTTCGCAGCAGAGGCATTAGCACGCTCTGGAGTAGGAAAACTAATTTTAGTTGACAAAGATGATGTAGATATCACCAATGTGAATCGGCAGTTGATTGCGTTATTATCGACTGTAGGCCAACCTAAAGTGGATTTAATGGAAAAAAGGATTGAAGATATTAACCCCGAATGTGAAGTGGTTTCCCTGAAAATGTTTTATACAGAAGAAACCTCAGATATGTTTTTTGCACAACAACCTGATTTTGTAATAGATGCTTCAGATACGATCAGTTACAAAATTTTATTAATGAAAGAATGTTTAAAAAGGAAAATCCCGATTATTTCATCCATGGGAGCAGCAAACAAGATGGACCCTACACGATTAAAAATAAGTGACATCTCTAAGACACATACAGATCCAATTGCAAAGGTAGTTCGCACAAGATTAAAAAAAGAGGGAATTAAAAAAGGAATCCCAGTGGTCTTTTCAGATGAAAGCCCGATTGTTATTCGTGAGGATGTCCGGAAGACCGTAGGAAATGATGGTTCAGAAATACGGAAAGCGCAAATGCCCCCATCTTCTAATGCTTTTGTTCCATCAACAGCGGGGTTATTTATGGCTAGTTATGTTGTAAGAGAAATTATAAAAGATATTTCTATCGAACGAATAAAGGATCGTAAGTAGTTAGGTGAATGAGGACCGAAACGGAAGGAACATAAATTATTTCAATTTATGTCTCTTTCGTTTCGGTCTTAGTTTATTTTAGGAAAATGCGGGCCGCTTAGCGGCCGCTAATTATCTTATATAAATCATGAAATGGATAGTTAAAGTTGAAAGATGCATGTTTATTTTTCGGATCAATAAACGCAATGATTGGATAGGCATGACTCCTAATGTCTTAGTAAATAAGGTTATAAGATGGATATAGACTGTAATTTGCGGCTTTGTTAATTTATATATAAGCATTGATCCTATAAGGAGAGGGGTTTCGGTAAATTCAAAAATCAACCCAAAAAAGGAGGTTTATCTATGAGTTCTAAAGTGACACAAGTAATTAAGACTACTCAGCAGGAATTTTTATTATCTAAAGGGAAACCGCTTACAACGCGTTTGTGGAAAGATCGATGGCTTTATTTATTTTTATTACCTGGTCTTGTCTATTTTATTGTTTATAAGTATCTGCCGATGTGGGGCGTTTTAATGTCTTTTCAGAACTACCAGCCACACCTAGGTATATGGAATAGTCAGTGGGTGGGATTCAAGCATTTCGAACGGTTTTTTAGTGAACCTGAGTTTTGGATGCTGTTTAGAAACACCTTATATATTGCATTTCTAGATTTAATGATTTTCTTTCCTATCACCATTATTATTGCCCTTTTATTGAATGAAGTGAGAAAAGAAATGTTTAAACGTTTTGTTCAGACCATGGTTTATGTTCCCCATTTTCTATCGTGGGTTGTCGTTGTTGGGATCAGTTATATTTTATTGACTACGGAAGGTGGGATTATAAATGAATTGATCTCTTGGTTGGGGGGAGATAAGATTCCATTTTTAATGAGCCAGGATTGGTTCCGTCCTTTAATCATCATTCAAATGATTTGGAAGGATGCTGGATGGGGGACGATTATTTTTCTTGCTGCCTTAGCGGGTGTAGATTCTCAATTATATGAGGCTGCTCGTATTGATGGTGCCAATAGGTGGCGCTTATTATGGCATATTACCTTACCTTCCATCCGTAGTGTCATAGTGATCTTACTTATTCTACGCCTTGGGAATTTTTTGGATTTGGGATTTGAACAAATATTTCTTATGTTAAATGCCATGAACCGCGAAGTTGGAGAGGTTTTTGATACTTACGTATATCAAGTTGGGATTAGACAAGGCCAATTTAGCTATAGCGCTGCAGTCGGTTTATTTAAATCGATTGTAGGTTTTATATTAGTCATTGGAGCCAATTCATTAGCAAAGAAATTTGGCGAAGAAGGGATTTATTAGAGGAGGAAAGGAGGAATTACCCTTGATTCAGGATAAAACAATTGGGAGTAGAATATTCGATGTGTTTAATTATCTGATTTTATTTATGATTGCTTTGGTCACCGTTCTTCCATTTTTATATGTTGTGATGACATCCTTTTCCAATTCATCTTCGATTATTCCAACAGGTTTTTCTTTAGATGCATACCGTTACATTTTTTCAACTGAAACATTTGCAAGAAGTATGGGGGTTTCGGTTTATATCACCATTTTAGGGACGATTATTAATCTGTTTTTTACTTCATTAATGGCTTATGCCTTAGCCCATACCCATATTGCAGGACGTCGGCTCATTTTACTGATGGTAATCTTTACGATGTTATTTAACGGGGGAATGATCCCCACCTATTTTATCGTTAAAGGGACGGGACTAATAGATTCGTTATGGGCCTTAATGATCCCTAATGCAATCAGCGCCTTTTATCTTATAATTATGAAAAACTTTTTTCAAGGGATACCAGAGGAATTAAAAGAATCTGCAAGAATGGATGGATGTCATGAAGTGGGCATTTTATTTAGAATCGTTATCCCTTTATCATTGCCAGCAATGGCGGCCTTTGGTCTTTTTTACTCAGTTGGATTATGGAATCAGTACTTTAATGCTGTTTTATATATTAATAATCCATTAAAATGGCCGGTACAAGTATTGCTTCGACAAGTTGTGATCTTAGCACAAGGTTCCATTGGGGATTCTACTGAAATTGCCGATGATGCCGTCGTTTTTTCGGAAGGGATTAAAATGGCGGTTATTGTTATTTCTACGGTCCCCATCTTGTTAGTATATCCATTCCTACAAAAACACTTTGCTAAAGGAGTCTTACTGGGGTCTGTTAAAGGATAATTTTATGCGAAAAGGGAGGAAAAGAGCCATGTTGAAGAAATTATTTGTTTTCATGATTGGATTGGTGTTACCTCTAGTTTTTTTAGCGAGTTGTAGTGGGAAAGAGGAAGTAGCTAGTGAAAAAACTAGTTCTAAGCAGGATAGAGAATTAGAAATTAGTATTATGATGCATTTTGATGGCATTGAGTTCCCACAAAAAGGAAATGATGTTGAAAAGGCTATAGAAGAATACACAAATACAAAATTAGATATCCAAGCTGCTCCAGGTGCAACATTTTCGGAAAAGTTACCGGCTGTCATTGCTTCAGGAGATATGCCTATGGTAATCGGTATGAATCAGTATAGAGAGCCATATATGATTAATGCGTTTCGGGGAGATCTGTTTTGGGAAATTGGGCCTTATTTAGATCAATTTCCAAATTTATCAAGCATAAATCCGGTTATTTTCGATAATATCTCCACCGATGGAAAAACATATGGTCTTCCTCGGATGCGGCCTTTAGCCCGTGATGTTTATACCTACCGAAAGGACTGGTTAGATAACTTAGGAATGAAAGAACCAGAAACGGTTGAGGAATTTTACGAAATGCTTCATGCCTTTACTTATAATGATCCTGATCAGAATGGGAAGGATGATACGTACGGTATGACTGTGGAAAAAGAAGGGTTAATCAATCGGTTTGCCCCTCTATTTGGTGCACCAAATGGTTGGGACGAGAAAGATGGAGAGTTCATTCATACAACATCTACCCCAGAATATTTGGATGGCTTGAAATTTTTTAAAAAGTTATATGACGATGGATTAATTACAGAAGATTTTGCTGTTATTGAGCGTTCTCAATGGGAAGAAGCCTTTTCATTGGGAAAAGCTGGAGTTTGGCCTGATACGAGTAATTCGATTGTACGTATGTACAATCGAATTAGGGAACATGATCCGAATGCAGAATTAGGAGCTTTTAGTTTACTTGAGGGGCCTCATGGAAAGAGAGTTCCTGCAGGGGGAGGACATAATGGGATCTTTGTTTTTCCAAAGTCATCCATAAAAACAGAAGAAGAATTACTTCAGGTTTTAGGCTTTTTTGAAAAGCTACAGGAAGAGCCGATGCATACGCTGTTTAAATGGGGAATTGAAGGAAAACATTATGATTTGGTTGATGGAAAGCCTGTTTTAAATGAGGGTGCAGACCTTCATAATGAAGTCATTCTTCCTTATACATTACCACTTGGAATTGTACCAGCGGAAACGAATGCACTGGAAGGTGAACTATCACCACTAGAGAAATTAGAATTAGAACTTCCGATTGAAAATGAATCTTTTGCTATTCATAATCCTGCAACTAGATTAATTTCGGATACACAAGCAGAGAAGGGCCCACAATTAAATACGATTATTTCAGATGCCAATATAAAGTTTATTATGGGGCAATTAGATGAAAAAGGTTGGAAAAAAGAAATAGAAAAATGGAGAAGTAGTGGCGGAGACAAAATGGGCGAAGAGTATGCCGCAGAATATGCTAAATTAGAAAAATAATATATGGCTATAAGAATCGAAAGACAGGTATCCTTTGATGCCTGTCTTATTACGTTAGAATCCCCTAAAAGTCACTTGTTACTTTTCCGATATTAGGCTTATTATATTAGAAAAGCCTGCATTCGTTGAGGTAAAGGGGGGATTTTTATTAATATGAAAAAATCAAGATATTATAAAAAGCTATTTATATTGAGTCTATTATTATCGACTTTCCCTGTCATTATATTAGGTGTTTTATCTTACTACAAGGCAGCTAGCGAAATAGAAGAAAAAGTTGCGAAAGAAAATATGCAAGTTTTACAACAGACTAAGATGAGTTTAGAATATCACCTAGAGTCACTAGATAATAATGTAACGCAATTTATTTTGTCCCCATCATTTACTTCTAACTATGAACGTAAGTTAACTTCCGAAGATTTTATGACATACCGTGATTTATTAGCTGCGATGAAAAGATTTCAAACAAACAAGTTATGGACCGACGAGGTAGAGCTGATTAATTTTAAAGAAAACTGGGTGATTACGAAAGGTGGATTAAATTACCCTAGTGAAACGGATTATTTTAAAAGATACTCTAGTGTAAAAAAAATCCCCAATTCATCAACTTGGATGATCATTTCCAATAACAACGTGGAGTCTGTCAACTTGGTGAAAAAACTACCTTTACTGACGAATGAACCGAAAGGGCTAATAAGGATTTCAATTCCTAAAAAGGAAATTAACAAACTAATGAATGGAGATAAAAATACAGAAGATTTCTTTGTATTGGATAGTGATTATCAATTAATTTCTGAAAATAGATCTTGGAATCACCTTCTTACATCAGACAAGTTGGTAAATGAACTGAAAAGTAAGGAAAAGGAAAATGGTTATTTTACGATGAAAATAAATGATGAGAATGTTGGCGTTAATTTTAGTAAATCTTCTTACAATCATTGGACCTATCTATCCATTGTCCCGATAGGAGCTATCACCAAGGACTCAAAGGATATCGGTTGGTATACGGCAATTGTGTGTATCATCATTTTAATCGTTATAATCATCGCTGTCTCCTTATCTTCCAGACATTTATATCAACCAATTCTTCACATGTATCAATCCATTGTATCTCACGAAGATAGTAAAAACATTTTAAATCTAAAGGATGAATTTATAAGTATACAAAATGGGATTTCTCAATTTCGGGATCAGATTGAAACCCAAAGAGAACATTTAAGAGAATTCTTTGTATTAGGTTTGTTTATGGGGCAATTAAAAGTTGAGAAAATCAATGAAATGGTAGAGGATCTAAAATTTAAGAGAGATTGGCAATCACTGGCTGTTCTCGTTATAAAAAATGATATGTTAGAAAAAGTTAAATACAAAGAAACAGATAATGAATTAATATTGTATTCTATTAAGAATCTAATAAGCAAATCGATCCCTAACGAATTGCGCTTTCCCCCGGTAGTTTTGGATGAATACCAAGCAACCATCATACAAATTCATGAAAAAAATCCAAAACATCATCGTAAATATTTATCCAGTTTAGCGGAAGAAATGAATCATTTGGTTCTGGAATATCTTGATTTACGTATTAGTATTGGAATTAGTCGCCCTTATACGAATTTAGCAGACACAGAACATGCTTACCATGAAGCAACAGAGGCACTCAGATATCATCAGAAATTAGAACCCGGAATGATTATAAGCATTGATGATGTTACCTTAGATCACTCCGTAAAAAACAGTTTCCCAAAACAGGTTTGTCAGGAGCTAATCGAATCGATTAAGGGAGCGCATACAGAAGAAGTTGAGCGATCAATAAACGAATTTATGATAGCGGTTACAAATAATGATATTTCTTTTCAGCAATATCAAAGTATAATGGTGCAATTGCTCTCTAAACTATTGGAGCTTGTTCAAGATTTAGATGAAATTCCTGAAAAGCTTTTTGGTAAGAAAATATTATTTGAAGAATTATTAAGACTTAAAAATAAAAATGAAGTCGAAAGTTGGATAACGCAGATCATACTTCCGCCAATTATTCAAAAGTATGCTGATAAACAAAGTGCCATACAGATCAATATTACAGAAAGTGTCATATCCATTATTGAAAAGGAATTTACTAGCGATTTAACTCTTGAAATGATCGCCTCTAAGATAAATTTCCATCCCAGTTATATTAGCCGAGTATTTAAAAAAGAAACGGGGCTCAGCTTTAGTGAATACCTGTTAAGGTATAGAATAAAAAACATGAAAAAGGTATTAAGAGAAACAAATATGAAGATTGCTGAGATTGCGGAAATGTTTCATTATAATAGTTCAGCTTCTTTTATACGTTCATTTAGGAAGGTGGAAGGCATGACACCTGGACAATATCGAAAAAAGTACTATTCATAATGCCAGGATCAGGATTTATGTCTCCAATTTTTTCTTGGAATGAGGTAGGGACAAAAGTTTTTTAATAACTGAAGATCCGAACAATACGGTGTTTGAGCATGTACTAGCTCCGGAAATATACTTCGCTAATTCATTAAATTGTTCGTTCCTAAAGTTGGCTGTTTTACTTATGTCCCAGCCTCATTCTATAGATTATTTTTCCTTATTTTCTCATACACTGTTGCAAGAGCCTGCTCAAATTTCCCTGTCTTTTTCGGTTCATAATATTCTTTGTTTTTTAGTTTATCGGGGAGATATTGTTGTTTCACCCAGCCGGTTTCATAGTCATGGGGATATTTGTAATCAATCCCTCTACCGAGTTCTTTCGCCCCTTGGTAGTGAGCATCTTTTAAATGAAGGGGAACTTCTCCACTTCGTCCTGCTCTAATATCGCTAAGCGCTTTATCTATAGCCATTATCGCTGAATTCGATTTTGGGGAAAGGCATAATTCAATTACGGCATTGGCTAACGGAATCCGAGCTTCTGGGAAGCCGATTTTTTCAGCTGTTTGGATGGCCGCGAGCGTTCTAGAGCCTGCTTGTGGATTGGCAAGGCCAATATCTTCATAAGCGATCACCAAAAGTCTTCTTGCAATACTTGGTAAATCACCGGCTTCAATAAGTCGGCTTAAATAATGAAGAGCTGCGTTTACATCACTACCTCTAATTGACTTTTGAAAACCACTCAAAACATCATAATGAGCATCGCCATCTTTGTCATGGGCTAAGCTTTTTTTCTGTAAGCATTCTTCCGCCACGTTCATGGTAATATGAATTTGTCCGTCTGCAGCAGGGTCAGTTGATAAAACGGCCAGTTCCAAAGCATTTAAGGCACTTCTGGCATCCCCGTTGCTCGCGGCGACAAAATGATCTAAAGCTTGCTCCTCAATGGAGATGGAATAAGTGCCAAGACCTCTCTCTGGATCTTCTAACGCTCGGTTTAACGTCTGTTTAATCTCATCTTCACTTAATGGAAATAACTCGAAAATCTGACAGCGGCTTCTTATAGCCGGATTAATCGCATGGTAAGGATTACTCGTTGTGGCCCCAATCAAAATAATTGTGCCGTTTTCTAAATAAGGAAGTAAGAAATCTTGCTTCCCCTTGTCAAGACGATGAACCTCATCAAGTAAGAGGATTACTTTACCACTCATTTTCCCTTCAGCAGCGACAATTTCCATATCTTTTTTATTATTTGTTACGGCATTTAAAGTGCGAAAAGCATATTGCGTACTTCCGGCAATCGCACTTGCGATCGATGTTTTTCCGATTCCGGGTGGGCCATATAAAATCATCGATGACAATTGCTTTGCCTTGACCATTCTTGCTATAATTTTGTTTTCGCCTACTAAATGTTTCTGCCCCATTACCTCATTGATGTTTTTGGGGCGCATTCTAAAAGCCAAAGGTTGTTTCTTCACAAAATATCTCTCCAACTCTTCTTTCATTGGGTATTAACATCCAGCTCCAGTGCCCAGCGACTAGCAAACTTTCGGTGCCTGCTTGCGTAAGTCAACATCCATTCGCTTTTCAATGTCTAGCTGCAGGCGGTAGGGGCTCGAGGTCAAATAACCTGGAATCCTGGAAGGGAAAGAACGCCCTTCCAGGATTCCAGAACATTTGCTTGTCGCCCCTGAACAACCGCCTTCCGCTTTTCGTGGCTCACTGTGTTTCCTTTATCTCAGGCCAACAGGATGTTGGTCAGAACGGCGTTGCGCCAGGACGGCGCGCCTTTAGCCGTTCATCCTTATTATAAAAGTTTGTACGTCGCTAAACGGGCGCTTGCGCTTTTCTAATTATCATACCAAAATAGTCAGATATATGCATTCAATATGATGGATATGCTATAATAGTGAAATGCGAAGGAGTCTGATTAGATGAAAAATGTTTTGCTTTATAAACGATTTCTCCTTTTCGTGGTCGGACTTCTCATTATGTCTTTTGGGATTGTCCTTATGATCGTTTCCAATTTTGGAGTATCTCCATGGGATGTTTTACATGTAGGGCTATATTATCAATTCGGTCTAACGATTGGGACATGGTCCATTCTGGTTGGATTTATTGTTTTAGGGAGCTCGTCTTTATTAATGAAAAGATGGCCCAAATTTGGCGCCTATTTGAATATGATACTTGTCGGATTGTTTATTGATATGTATATGAAAATCCCTTTTCTCATCGAACCAAACCATATGGCTGAGAAGTTTATTATGTTTTTTATAGGTATGGTGATTAACGCGTATGGAATGGGAATCTATCTTTCAGCTGAAATGGGGGCTGGTCCTCGAGATAGTTTTATGCTTGCTTTACAAGAAAAAACAGGCTGGAAAATTGCGACAGTGAGACGCCTCATGGAAGTGATCGTTCTTGCCATTGGCTGGATCTTAGGGGGACCTGTTTTTTATGGAACGATTATCTTTAGTTTAACTGTGGGAACATTTATTGGCATTGCTCTACCTCAATGCCGGTTCGTAGCAAGTAAATTTTTAAAGGTACATCATAAATTAGATCAAAGAATAGAACGGAGTGCAGAATTATGAAGATATCAACTAAAGGAAGATACGGATTAACAATTATGATTGAATTAGGGAAAAAATATGGAGAGGGGCCTATTTCGTTAAAATCAATTGCCAAAACACATAATCTTTCTGAGCACTATTTAGAACAGCTTGCCGGGCCATTACGAAATGCTGGATTAGTGAAGAGTGTCCGTGGCGCTTATGGTGGGTATATCCTAGCAAATGAACCAGCAAAGATTACGGCAGGGGATATTATTCGCGTTTTAGAAGGTCCAATAAGTCCGGTTGAAGGAATTGAAGAAGAAGAGCCAGCCAAACGGAATTTATGGATGAAGGTCCGCGATGCAGTGAAAGAGGTTTTAGATAGTACAACGATTGAGGATTTAGCTAATTATGAAGAGGATGGAACAGAGACACCTTACATGTTTTATATTTGAGGGTGCTCAAAAGATCGAAAACGGGATTGGAAATGAAGGTGAGAAAATTGGAAAGAATTTACTTAGACCATGCCGCAACAACACCGTTGCACCCACTTGTACTGAATAAAATGACAGAGGTTCTAAATACTACATTTGGAAATCCCTCTAGTATTCACTCCTTCGGTAGAGAATCACGGAAACAATTGGATGATGCCCGGCTTATTTTAGCCAAAAGTATTGGGGCTAACCCTTCAGAAATTGTATTTACGAGTGGGGGAACAGAAGCAGACAATTTAGCTATTTTAGGTACAGCTAAAGCAAAGAAGGCTTTTGGTAAGCATATTATTACAACTAAAATCGAACATCATGCTGTGCTTCATACATGCCAGTCCTTAGAAAAGGAAGGGTTTGAAGTCACCTATTTAAGCCCTAATGCACAAGGTGAAATCCTCCTGGATGCAGTAAAAGCCGCACTCCGCCCTGATACCATCTTAGTTACGATTATGTATGGAAATAATGAGGTAGGGTCATTGCAACCTATACAGGAAATAGCCTCTTTATTAAAATCACATCAAGCGATTTTTCATACAGATGCCGTTCAGGCTTATGGAGTCAAGTCCATTGATGTTATGGAGTTAGGGATTGACTTGCTGTCCGTCACCGCTCATAAAATCAATGGTCCCAAAGGAATTGGCTTTCTCTATATAAAGGCTGATACGGGAATTGCCCCCATTTTGTATGGTGGAGAGCAGGAGAGAAAGCGGAGAGCTGGTACGGAGAATTTACCGGCCATTGTTGGTTTCGCCAAAGCAGCCCAAGTATCTATGGATGGCTTAGAAAAGAAAGTAGCGTTTTTCTCTCATCTGAGAGAGACATTGATCCAAACTTTAGAATCGGAAAAAATTGAATGGAACTTGAACGGTTCCCTGGATAACAGTTTGCCACATATCCTGAATATTAGCTTTCCAAAAACGGATGTTGAATCCATGCTTGTGAATCTTGATTTAATTGGGATTGCAGCATCCAGTGGCTCAGCCTGCACAGCAGGTTCAGTAGAACCTTCTCATGTTTTAGTTGCGATGTTTGGCGAAGCATCGGATCGAATTCGGAATTCGATTCGTTTTAGTTTTGGGATCGATAATACGGAGGAACAAATTGTGAAAGCAGGAAAGGAAATCGCCAAAATCGTTCGTAGGTTTCAAAATTGAAAGGAAGATATAAAATGAAGAAATCACCAAAGGATACCCGAGTCGTTATCGGTATGTCTGGTGGCGTCGACTCTTCTGTTGCCGCTCTTTTATTAAAAGAGCAAGGGTATGAAGTCATTGGTATTTTTATGAAAAATTGGGATGATACGGATGAATTTGGAATTTGTACAGCAACAGAGGATTATAATGATGTTATAGAAGTATGTAATCAAATTGGCATTCCTTATTATGCCGTTAATTTTGAAAAAGAATATTGGGATAAAGTATTTACGTATTTCCTTGATGAGTATAAAGCTGGGAGAACACCTAACCCAGATGTGATGTGCAATAAAGAAATTAAATTCAAAGCTTTCTTAGATCATGCGATGAATCTTGGGGCAGATTATCTTGCTACAGGACATTATGCCCAAGTGGTGAATGATGGAAAGGAAGTTAAAATGTTAAGAGGCTTAGACGAAAATAAAGACCAAACTTATTTTTTAAACCAGTTAAGTCAACAACAATTGGAAAAAGTAATGTTTCCTTTGGGCCCATTACGTAAAAAGGAAGTACGTGAAATTGCCCAAAAAGCGGGACTTGCTACTGCTTCCAAAAAAGATAGTACAGGCATTTGCTTTATTGGCGAAAGAAATTTCAAGGAATTTTTACAAGGTTATTTACCAGCACAAAAAGGCAATATGGAAACATTAGATGGACAAAAGATGGGGAAACATGATGGGTTGATGTATTATACGATTGGCCAACGCCATGGTCTTGGCATTGGTGGAGAAGGAGAGCCTTGGTTCGTAGTTGGGAAAGACTTAAAGCGAAATGTATTATATGTTGAACAAGGATTTCATCATCCAACACTCTACTCAGATTCCATTATCGCCAAAAATATTAACTGGATATCCCCTACACCAAAACCAACCATCTTTGAATGTACAGCTAAATTTCGTTATCGCCAACCTGATGTAAAGGTAGAAGTGCACATTTTACCTGGACAAGAAGCAAAGGTAGTTTTTAAAGAGCCTGTAAGAGCTGTGACGCCAGGACAAGCGGTTGTTTTTTACCAAGAGGAAGAATGTCTAGGTGGCGGAACAATTGATCAAATCTATAAAGAAGACGCTCAACTTCTGTATGTTGGCTAGATTAGTTTTTATAAATGGTAAAAAGAAAATTTGTAATAGAATTACTTTGGAACTCAGAGTATTTTTGTCCAGCTTCAGCGCCCAGCGACTAGCAAACTTTCGGTTTCTTCCTACGATAAGTCAACATCAGTTCGCCTTTTAGGCTCACTGTGTTTCCTTTATCTTGTCAGAACCCTAAAAAGTTTGTACGTCGCTAAACGGGCGTTTGCGCTTTTCTTATAAAAATGTCAGTCGCTAAAGGCTGGCATTTTTGACGTGAACATCAACTATTCCAATATGGATAAGAATCCATCGGGAATAGATTTTGTGCTATAATTTCATTAGAAAATGGTTCGGAGTGTGAAACATGGATAAAAACAAACAAGCGATTGAGCTATTACAGAACGGAAAGATTGAGAAGGCTGTTCAAATGTTTACAGAAGTAATTGAAGAAAATCCAAAAGATCCCGTAGGCTATGTGAATTTTGCCAATGTACTAATTTCGATTGGAGAAAAAGCTCGGGCTGAATCATTTTTAAAAAGAGCCATCGAACTGGATGACCAAGCTGCGGCTGCTTATTATAGCTATGGAAATTATTATTTTAATCAAGAACGGTATGATCAAGCTGCCGGAATGTTTGAGAAGGCTCTTGCAAATGGATTGGATACAAATGATCTTCACTACATGCTAGGGATGTGTTTTATTTCTTTGGGTAAATTTGCCCTCTCACTACCATATTTACAAAGAAGTGTAGAGTTAAATGAAGAAGATATCGAAGCAAGGTTTCAGTATGGACTAGCTCTTGCACAATCTGAATCCTATAAAGAAGCGATTGAGCAATTACAAAAAGTCATAGAAACTGATCCACAACATGCGGATGCTTATTATAATTTAGCCATAGCTAATGCCGTTACAGGAACTGAACCTCATGATATCCTCTCTTTATTAGATCAAGCCATTGCCATTCAACCGGATCATATATTAGCCTTGAATGCAAGGAAGGCTGTTGTGGAATTAGTGGAAAGTAAGAACTAAGGCTGTAAGGAGAGAGAATTATGGACGTGCGGCAGGATTCGCTGGATCTTTTTTCTGAGCAGGAAAAATATATACAAGGGCGACACCTTGTGACCATCTTTCATAATGAGCAAAATTTCTATTCAGTGGTCAGAATAAGGATTGAGAAAACAGATGTGGAAATTAAGGATAAAGAGGCAGTAATTGTTGGCCATTTTCCAAAACTTCAGGACGAAGAATCGTATGTTTTCTATGGGCAAATGAAGGAGCATCCTAAATTCGGCCTGCAATTTAATGCTAGCCATTTTAAAAAAATTATGCCACAAACAAAGCAAGGCATTGTTGCTTATTTGTCCAGTGAATTATTTAAAGGGATTGGAAAAAAAACCGCCGAAAGAATTGTAGAAGTGCTTGGAGAAAACGCGATCAGCCGAATTCTTGAACAACCCTCCTTACTTGATTCGATTCCGAAATTGGGGCCTGAAACGGCAAAGGATCTTTATAACACATTGTTGGAACATCAAGGCCTTGAAAGAATCATGGTGGGATTAAACCAATATGGATTTGGTCCCCAAATTTCCATGAAGATTTATCAGGTTTATAAAGAGGAAACCTTAACCATATTGGAAAGAAATCCTTACCAATTAATTGAAGATGTGGAAGGGATTGGATTTGGTCGTGCGGATGAATTAGGCTCACAATTGGGGATTACGGGTAATCATCCTGATCGAATTAAAGCAGGCTGCCTCTATTTATTGGAGCAAGATTGTTTGAAAAATGGCCATGTGTACCTTGAAGCAGAGGAATTATTGGAAAAAGTCAAAGGATTATTGGAAGATAGTCAAAATATAGAAATTCCCTATGATAATATTGCACAAGCGATGATAAGTCTTGAAGAAGAGGGGAAAATCATCGGTGAGAAAAAGAGGATCTATTTACCTTCTCTTTATTTTGCTGAAAAAGGGATTGTGACGAATCTCAATCGGGTGATGGAACAGACTGAATATGCCGATCAATTTCCTGAATCGGAATTCTTATTAGCATTAGGAAAGTTGGAGGAACGGCTAAATGTTCAATATGCACCATCACAGAAAGAGGCGATCCAAACGGCTTTAACAAGCCCAATGATGATTTTAACGGGTGGGCCAGGAACCGGTAAAACGACAGTTATTAAAGGAATTGTGGAACTTTATGCTGAGCTACATGGCTGTTCACTGGATCCAAAAGCGTATAAACAGGAAGAGCCGTTCCCTATTTTGTTAACAGCGCCAACGGGTCGAGCGGCTAAAAGAATGTCAGAGTCAACGGAGTTACCGGCCATGACCATTCATAGGCTTTTGGGAATGACAGCGCAGGAGAATCTCGATTCCGATGGAGAACGGGAATTAGAAGGTAAATTGATTATCGTAGATGAAATGTCGATGGTTGATACATGGCTTGCCCATCAGTTATTTAAAGCACTTCCCTCGCAGATTCAAGTGATTTTGGTAGGGGATGAGGATCAATTACCTTCTGTTGGACCAGGGCAAGTTTTAAAAGATTTACTTCATTCTCATGCTGTTCCAGTCGTTCAATTAACGGATATTTATCGTCAAAAAGAAGGTTCCTCGATCATCGAGCTTGCACACCAAGTGAAAAAAGGCGAAATCCCCACGGATCTATTAAAACCACAAAAGGATCGCTCCTTTATCAAATGTCAAACAGATCAAATGGGAGATGTAATTAAACGAATTGTTTTAAGTGCCAAAAAAAAGGGATATACGGCAATGGATGTACAAGTATTAGCTCCCATGTATCGGGGACCAGCAGGAATCGATGCGATGAATCAAATCTTACAAGAGATATTTAACCCCAATGAAGATCAAAAAAGAAAAGAACTGTCATTTGGGGAAACGAAATATCGAATCGGCGATAAGATATTACAACTTGTTAATCAGCCTGAAAAAAATGTTTTTAATGGTGATATCGGCGAAATTATCTCGATTCTGACAGCAAAGGAAAATACCGAAAAACAGGATATGGTGATTGCATCTTTTGAAGGGACAGAAGTTACGTATACAAGATCAGACTTAAATCAAATTACGCTTGCCTATTGTTGCTCGATCCATAAATCTCAAGGAAGCGAATTTCCGATTGTCATCATGCCAATCGTACGTAGTTATTATCGAATGTTAAGGCGAAATCTCTTATATACAGGGCTCACCAGAAGTAAAAAGTCTTTAGTTTTATGTGGGGAAGAACAGGCATTTCAAATCGGTGTACAAAGGGAAGATGATCAACAAAGAAAAACTTCCCTTTATGAAAAGTTGACTTTACTTCAATCAAATGAGGAAAAAGAATTTGTCCATGTCGAGGAATTATCGGAAGAGACGTGGATGATGATTGACCCGATGATTGGGATGGAAAATGTTACGCCTTATGATTTTCTGGAGACAGAGGGAAAATAAAAATGTTCGGAAAGGAGTAGATTCTTTGCGGACCTTTTCCCTCTTAAAGGACACGCCTATATACGATCATCAGGGAGAGTTGTTCGGCTCTGTTTGTGATATTTGTATTGAAGCGAATGGTCGTGTTACCCATTTGTTGTTACAGAAAAAAGGTTTAATGGGAAAGAAATTTATTGTACCAATGGAAGAAATAACAGCTTGGGAAGAGAGCGGGATTACCCTTCGTGCCGATGAGAAACTTATGCCCTATAGTAAAAATGAACAGACATATACCATGACACATGATCAGCCTCTAGCAAAAATCAAAACCATTTCTCAAGAAGGGGAAACTTTAGGTTTATTAGATGATGTATATTTTTTAGAGGAAATGGGCACGATCGTAGGGTATGAGCTGACAGATGGTTTCTTTTCTGATATCACAAAAGGAAAACGAATCATTCGGACTCCACTTCCACCCCAGATTAGAGAAGAGACACTCGTAATGTCAGTGAATAAGTTACGAGGTGGTCATAATGATGATGAAGTGTCCGAATTGCCAAAGTAAGGATCTCGGTAAGATCGGCGTCAATCAATATTATTGTTGGAATTGCTTCATTGAATTATCCATTGGGAAGGAAACGATCCATACTCATCAAGTGGAAGAGGATGGAAGCCTAAGTTCCTTGGATGATTTATTTGATGAGCAACTCCGCAAGCTTAGTTAATAGGAAGTCTCCAGTTGGAGGCTTCTTTTTTTGGGCAAACAGGAAGTTGGTCAGAACGGTGTTGTGCCAGGAAGGCGCGTATTTAGCCTTTGAACCTTTTCCATTATCCAAGTTTGTACGTCGCTAAACGGGCGCTTGCGTTTTTTTCACAGGATAGGAAAGTATAAAAATTGGCTAATGTTCGGATCTAGCTCCAGCGCCTAGCCCCTCGAGGTCAAATAACCCTGAACCTATGAAGGGAAAGATCGCCCTTCATAGGTTCAGGAACATTTGCTTGTCGGGGCTGAGCAAGGCGCTTGCGCTTTTCTTAATGATCTCTACATAAATTCTCTTTTCGCAAGGAAAACTAACGGCGAGGAGGGAGAACTTTTGAAAGAGCGTCATCTCCAATTTATATTAAAACTAAGTATCGTATTACTCATTTTTTTAACTCTTTATTGCTTCTTACTAATCAAACCAGTATGGCTCCCCATTTTAAGAGCGATAATGATTGGAGTGATGCCTTTTTTAATAAGTGGATTTATCGCATATATTCTGCACCCCATTATTATTCGTCTAGAGAAATTTGGAATGAATAGGACATTGGCTATTACCCTCATTTATGTAACCTTTTTTATTGGAATGGGTTATGGAATGTATGTAGGAATTCCATTGTTTATTCGACAACTACGGGATTTTTCTGATCAGCTACCAATTTTCATCGGTCAATACCGAGATTGGATTCATCATTTAGAAGTGTCCACATCCCATTTTCCAGATGGAATTCAAAATCAAATCGATGAAAAAATAGATGCCTTAGAAAAATGGTTTAATCGATGGATTGAGAAAAGTATTAATTCTCTTGTTGCCTTAATTGATTATCTTGTGATTATTGCGGTCATTCCGTTTATTTCTTTTTATATGCTAAAAGACATTTCATTATTAAAAAGGGCAACATGGTACATAGCCCCAAAAAGATGGCGTGAAAATGGACAGAAGTTTCTCGAAGCAGTGAATGAATCATTAGGTGGATATATTCGCGGTCAAATATTAGTATGTGCTTTAGTCGCAGTTTTGTCGACTGTAACCTTAGTTATATTAGGTGTGAATTATCCAATTATGCTAGGACTATTTATTGGTATTACGAATATTATTCCTTATTTTGGATCTGTCATAGGCTTAGTTCCGACAGTTGCTATCGCTTTGTTATCCTCACCCAAATTAGCGATTATTACTACGATCGCAATGCTTATTATTCAATTTTTAGAAGGGAATGTTTTATCACCCTTTATCGTTGGGAAATCCCTTCATATGCATCCGCTATTTATTATGGCAGCCTTAGTAGTTGGAGGAGAGGTTTTTGGAGTGATAGGCATGATTTTATCCATCCCTATTCTGGCTGTCATCAAAATTGCGATTGTTCACTCGAGGGACTATTTAATAAAAACTAGACAGTCATAGATTGACAAATCATCTTCCTCTTTCTATAATGCGAATATAGATTAAGTTAATTAATGGAACTTGATGAAGGATCTAGTTGTTAAAGAAGTGCGAATAAAAGAGAAGAATTTCCGAGGCTGAAAGAGATTCTATCCGTATTATTAACAACACGCCAATCCCGAGAGCAGCTAATTCCTGCCGTTTGCCGCGTTAAGGTGACTTGAGATGATCAATGATTTCCGTTGATCGAATCAGGGTGGTACCGTGAAATATAGCTTCGCCCCTGTATAGGGGCGAGGCTTTTTTATATTTTATATTTTTAGAAGGAGTGAAAAAAATGAAACAACTAACTGGTGCCGAAATTAGGCAAATGTACTTAGACTTTTTCCAAGAAAAAGGGCATTCCGTTGAACCGAGTGCATCTTTAATTCCCCATGATGATCCAACATTATTATGGATTAATAGTGGAGTGGCAACTTTAAAGAAATATTTTGATGGACGGGTAAAGCCTGAGAATCCACGGATTGTGAATGCACAAAAATCAATCCGCACAAATGATATTGAAAATGTAGGTAAAACAGCAAGACATCATACTTTTTTTGAGATGCTTGGTAATTTCTCTATCGGTGATTATTTCAAAGAAGAAGCAATTGAATGGGCCTGGGAATTTCTAACAGATCCAAAATGGATTGGTTTTGAGGCAGAAAAGTTATCAGTGACGATTCATCCTGAAGATGATGAGGCATTTGAGTTGTGGCATAAGAGAATCGGCTTGCCGGAAGAGAGGATTATCCGATTGGAGGAAAACTTCTGGGATATTGGGGAAGGTCCGAGTGGCCCGAATACAGAGATTTTCTATGATCGAGGTCCAGAGTATGGAGATGACCCAAATGATCCTGAGCTTTATCCAGGAGGAGAAAATGAACGTTATTTGGAAATTTGGAATTTAGTTTTTTCCCAATTTAATCATAATCCTGATGGGACGTATACTCCTTTACCAAAGAAAAATATTGATACGGGGATGGGCTTGGAGAGAATGGCGTCTGTTATCCAAAATGCCCCAACTAATTTCGATACAGATCTATTTTTACCGATTATTCATGCAACGGAGAAGATTTCTGGTCAAACTTATGATGCAGCAACAGGAACAGCTTTTAAAGTCATTGCTGATCATATTCGTACCGTAAGCTTTGCCGTTGCGGATGGGGCTTTACCTTCCAATGAAGGGCGTGGTTATGTATTACGGCGGTTATTGAGAAGAGCTGTACGATATGCCAAACAAATTCAAATTGAAAAACCATTTATGTATCAATTAGTCCCTACTGTGGCGGAGATTATGAAAGATTATTACCCGAATGTGATGGAGAAAACGGATTTTATCCAAAAAGTAATTAAAAATGAAGAGGATCGTTTCCATGAGACGTTGCATGATGGGCTAGAGATTTTATCTGCTATGATCAGGAAGGCAAAGGAAGAAGGAAAAACAGTTATCGATGGTGCGAATGTTTTCAAGCTTTATGATACGTATGGTTTCCCGGTTGAGTTAACAGAAGAATATGCCGAGGAAGAACAGATGGGGATTGACCATGCTGGGTTTGAAAAGGCAATGGAGCAACAGAGAGAAAGGGCTCGATCTGCCCGGGAAGATACGGCATCTATGCATGTTCAAGGCGGTATATTAGGTGAGGTCAATGTGGCTAGTGAATTTATCGGTTATGGACAATTAAGTGTAGAAACGAAAGTCCAAGCAATCATTAAAGATGGCGAGCTAGTAGAATTCGCAGAAGTTGGGGATGAGGTAGAATTTATCCTTGAAGAGACTCCTTTTTATGCGGAAAGTGGCGGTCAGGTTGCGGATCAAGGTCAGTTAATCGCTGAAGGTCTTCTTGTTCAAGTGACAGAAGTTCAAAAGGCGCCAAATGGACAAAATCTTCATAAGGCAAAAGTAAACGCAGGTGTCTTAAAAGAAGGAATGACAGTGCATGCTCAAGTGGATGAAACGATGCGCCGGCAAACGGAGAAAAATCATACTGTTACCCATCTATTACATCAAGCTCTAAAAGATGTCCTTGGCCAGCATGTAAACCAAGCTGGATCCTATGTTGGTCCGGATCGCCTACGTTTTGACTTCTCTCATTTTGGTCAAGTCAAGCCAAATGAATTAGAAGAAATCGAACATATTGTCAATGAAAAGATCTGGGCATCCTTACCTGTAACCACTGAGACGATGCCGATTGATCAAGCGAAAGAAAAAGGGGCTATGGCTTTATTTGGTGAAAAATATGGTGATGTGGTTCGCGTTGTCTCCATTAGTGATTACAGCCTTGAGCTATGCGGTGGATGTCATGTAGGAAACAGTGCCTCCATTGGCTTCTTCAAAATTTTATCTGAGAGTGGAATTGGGGCTGGTACTCGTAGAATAGAAGCTGTAACAGGTAAAGCTGCCTATGAAATAGTAAGTGACGAATTAAAAAGGCTTGATACGATTGCAGAACTATTGAAAACAAAGCCGGTGAATCTGGTTCATAGAGTGAAATCCTTACTAAGTGAATTGAAGGATGTTCACCGTGAAAATGAATCTCTATCAGCCAAAATGGCAAATCAAGAAGCAGGAAAAATGCTCAATCAAGTAGAAACGATTGAGGGTGTGAAAGTTTTAGTGAATCAAGTACAATCAACAGATATGAATACGTTGAGAACCACGGTAGATGATTTAAAACAAAAAATATCTTCAGGAATCATTGTTTTGGCTTCAAGCCAAAATGGAAAAGTGAACATTATTGCAGCTGTCACAAAGGATTTAACGGAAAAATATCATGCCGGCAAATTAGTAAAAGAAGTAGCAAAGATTTGTGGTGGCGGTGGTGGTGGTCGTCCAGATATGGCCCAGGCTGGAGGGAAAAACCCCGAAAAATTGGAAGAAGCGTTAAACTATGTCAAGGATTGGGTGAAATCCGTTTGATTCCAAGTCGAAATCATGTACAATATAGGTAATGTTTAACAATTGGACCTATCCTTAAGAGGATGTTCAAAAAGTCCGGTAAAACTCCTTTTTGAACACACACTTTAATGGTAGTCTTAAGAGAGGTGTTATATATTGAGCTCTTTTGATAAAACAATGCGATTTGATTTTCATGAGGATCCGATGGAGCAGGAAGTGAAAGAGGTCCTATTACAGGTATATGGAGCTCTTCAAGAAAAAGGGTATCACCCGATTAATCAAATCGTTGGTTACTTACTTTCCGGAGATCCAGCCTACATTCCACGTCATCAGGATGCACGGAATATGATGCGAAAGCTTGAAAGGGACGAAATCATTGAAGAGCTAGTTAAATCGTATTTAAAACAGCATCGTGAGGAATAATATATGCGAATCATGGGTTTAGATGTAGGGTCCAAGACGGTTGGCGTAGCGATAAGTGATGAAATGGGATGGACTGCTCAGGGGATAGAGACCATCCCAATTGATGAGGAGAAAAATAATCTTGGTTTTAATCGAATCAAACAAGTCATTGAAGAATACCACGTGGAAAAAATTGTCGTCGGCTTCCCAAAAAATATGAATAACACGATTGGTCCAAGGGGACAAGCTTCAAAATCGTATGCAGAAAAACTGGAAACACAATTCCAGTTGCCGGTCTTATTATGGGATGAGCGTTTAAGCACAATGGCGGCGGAACGCGTATTACTTGCAGCAGACGTAAGTCGAAAAAAAAGAAAAAAGGTTATCGACAAAATGGCCGCCGTGATGATTTTACAAGGTTATTTAGATAGCCAACAATAATGAGGTGAAGATATGGAAAACGGTGAAAAGTTTATCACAGTTGTTGATGAAGATGGAAACGAACAGCTACATGAAATTTTATTTACCTTTGATTCAGAGGAATTCAATAAATCGTATGTATTATACTTCCCTGCAGGAGCAGAAGAAGATGAGCATGAGGATATCGAAATTCATGCGTCTGCTTACAACCAAAATAATGAAAGTGATGGGGGAAATCTTGAACCCATTGAAACAGAAGAAGAATGGGATATGATTGAAGAAATGTTAAACACATTTCTGGCTGAAGAAGAAGAATAGAAAGAACCTCCCAAATAGCGATAAAGAAAGACCTAGCCCATAAATCAGGCTAGGTTTTTCGCTTTAATTTTTTCACATCACAAGCTTAAGAAATTTGTCCAATAAAAAGGCTGCAAATGTTTAAGGAATTCCTTTTTTTATCCTGTTTTTAATGTATATTTTATTTTACAAGTAAATTAGACATTTTTTGTAGTATAATGGACGAGAAAAAGATCGAATAGCTTTTTTGCTTTATAAGGGGGATTGTACGTGGCGGATAAAAGTCGCGAGAAAGACAATAAATTAACCAAAAAGACGATCATTAAAAATCATTTAATTGAGAGAGGAAATGAGGCGAGAATCATTAGGAAAATTGTAGCCATTATCACACTGGTTTTCGTATTGGCTGCTGGGGCAACGCTGTTAGGAGGATATCTATATATCGAATCAGCATTGAAACCACTTGATCCAGACAATCAAAAGCAAAAAGAGATTGAAGTGCCTATTGGTTCCTCAACGTCCTCTATTGGACAATTATTGGAAGAAAAGAATATTATAAAAAATGGAACCATTTTTAAATATTATGTTAAATTTAAAAATATATCTGGATTCCAGGCGGGAAATTATAAGTTTTCACCTTCCATGACATTAGCCGAGATAACAAATGCGCTTCAATCTGGAAAGTTAGTCCAAAAAGAGGTCTTCAAGATTACTGTGCCTGAAGGATTTCAACTAGAGCAAATTGCCGATTTAATAGCTAAACAAACGGATTATTCAGCAAAAGAGATTATGGAGAAATTAGATGATCCGAAGACAATAGAAGAATTTGCGAAAAAATATCCTGAAATCATTACAGATGATATGAAAGCTAAAAATATTAAGCATCCATTTGAAGGATACTTATATCCAGCTACTTACTCTTTTTATGAGGAAAATCCATCACTAGAAGCTATTATTGATCCAATGATAAAACAAACCGAGAAGGTATTAGCGAACTATGATGGAGCTCTGTCTGAGAAAAAAATGAGTGTTCACGAATTGCTGACTTTGGCTTCATTAATTGAAAAAGAGGCAACAGCCAAAGCGGATCGCCAAAAGATTGCCAGTGTCTTTTTTAATCGAATAGACGAGGACATGCCTCTACAAACAGATCCGACAATCGCATATGCCTTAGGGGAGCACCAAGTACGAACAATGTATGAAGATCTGAAAGTAGATTCCCCCTACAATACGTATGTGCATAAGGGATTAACACCTGGTCCTATTGCGAATGCTGGTAAGGAGTCGATTGAAGCTGTTTTGAACCCTGCCGATACCGATTATCTTTATTTCCTAGCAGAATATGGGACAGGGGATGTATACTTTGCAAAAACATTAGAAGAACATAATGCTTTAAAGAAAAAACATATAACAGATAAAAGGAAGGAAGCTTCGAAGTGATAGATGAATCGGTAAGAAATTATCTCCATTCTCTTATTGGAGATCGTCCAAGTATTTTTTATGAGATGGAGCAATATGCCAAAGAGGAACATGTTCCTATTATGGAATCAACCGGAATAGAAGTAATGTTACAAATGATGAAGATCCAAAAACCAAAACGAATTTTGGAGATTGGGACAGCAATTGGGTATTCCGCTCTTAGAATGGCAGAGGCTTTACCGGATAGTCAGATTGTCACAATAGAAATCGATGAATCAAAAATAGAGAAAGCCCAGCATTATATCCAGCAAGCTGGTGCTGAAAAGAGAATCAGCATTATACATGGGAATGCATTAGATGTATTAGAGACTGTTAGGTCATTCGCTCCGTTTGATGCCATTTTTATTGACGCTGCTAAGGGCCAATATAAGAAGTTCTTCGAAATGTACAGTAAGTTTCTACCAGCCTCAGGTTGCATTTATGTAGATAATGTTTTATTCAGAGGACTAGTAGCAGATCCAACTGCTCGGGATAATAAAAGATTGGCAAAAATAGCGGAGAAACTAGCAGGTTTTAATCAATGGTTAATGAGCCATAATGAATTTGAAACAGTTATTATCCCAGTAGGGGATGGCCTGGCAGTAAGCCGAAAAGTATAAGTGATGTTCAAAAAGTAAGGATCAAGTGGATGAACAAAGGATAATCGGCTAAGCTATGGATCAAAGGCTAAAGGCGCGCCGTCCTGGCGGCAGACTCAAACCGCGACGTCCTGTCGCTTCGTCTGCACTAGTACATCCTTGTACGTCGCAACGCCTTAGTGACCAACATCCTGTTGGCCTAAATTCGTGACAACAATCGCCACGCCTTTGTGACCTGCTTCCTGCAGGCCTCTTGAACAAAAGTCTTTTTTGTAATAATATAGCATAGATACTATATATATGTACTCACATGAAGAAGGTGCGCGCCCATTCGAGGCGCGTTCTCATGTATACATCCAATATTAATATATAGAGGTTTTAAACAGATAAGGAGTGAAGGGAATGGCTGTCGAAAAGGTTTACCCAATGACAGAAGCAGGTAAAGCAAAACTTGAACAGGAACTAGAAGAATTAAAAACGGTCAAAAGAAAAGAAGTTGTGGAACGTATTAAAATTGCTCGAAGTTTTGGAGATCTATCAGAGAACTCGGAATATGATTCTGCAAAAGAAGAACAAGCTTTTGTAGAGGGGCGCATCACAACTTTAGAAAATATGATCCGTAATGCGAAAATTATCGAGGATGACGAGCTAAATTCAGATACTGTCACATTAGGGAAAACGGTCACATTTGTTGAACTTCCTGATGGTGATGAAGAAACGTACACAATTGTTGGTAGTGCCGAAGCGGATCCATTTGAAGGGAAAATATCAAATGATTCTCCGATCGCCAAAAGTTTATTGGGCCACAAGGTAGATGAAGAAGTCAATGTTCAGACGCCTGGTGGGGAAATGAGAGTAAGACTTGTTTCAATTAAATAAAAGCTAAAGAAGGGCTATCCAAAGGTCGATAAACTGATTTTTGGGAGCTCTTTTTTTGTGCCATTATTGGTTGATAAATTGTAAAAAAGGCAACACTGTTTTTGAGGTGGTTGCATGAGCAAGAGGCGTGTAGTACTTTTAACAATAAGCATTTTACTGGGATTAAGTTTATTATTAGGGAGATTAATGCAAATTCAGTTGTTTCAAACAGAACATTTTTCGAAGCACGGGGTTAATCTTTTTGAGGAAAGTGTGAAGCAAAGGACACAACAAGTATTAATTGACGATGGTCGAGGTCTATTTTTAGATTCAGAGGGTAAACCACTTTCACATCGCGAAGAAACGGTTCTTGTTTTATTCCCTTTTTTAAAAGGGATTGAGTGGGATCGAAAAAGATTAGCTGAAATTTTAGAAGTCCCATCAAAGCAATTAACAGCGAAAATAGAGGATGCTACATCTCCTTTTATCTATGGGGAATTAAGTGATTTACAAGCAAATAAAATTAATGAATTAAATATTCCTGGTGTTGTTTCTTTGAAACGGAAGTGGATTCCCAATCGTTTACCAGCAGCCCAACTGATTGGGGTGGTTGGTGAAAATAATGAGAAATTTAGGGGAAAATACCCGGATAAAAATATGAGTGATTTAAAAATAGGTGTTACGGGGCTTCAAGAGCAATTTGATGAGTTTTTATTACCTGATACACCAACGAAATTAATTTTTCATGTAGATGCGATTGGGAATCCTTTGTTTGGCGTCAATGTGAAATATACCGGAGAAAATAACCCATATTATCCCCTTAATGTGAAAACGACGATCGATCGCACAATACAAGAAAAAATGGAAGAATTATTGGAAAAGCACCAAGTTGAAAATGGTGGTGCCATATTAGTGGATATTGAGTCAGGGACAATTATCGCAAATGCTTCACGCCCTTCTCTAAATGGTGAAAGACCTTTTGATGATAAAGGGTCGATCAATCAGATGTTTGAAGCACATATTCCTGGCTCTGTATTTAAAACGGTTGTCGCTACAGCGGCGATTGAAGAAGGTTTAATCAGTCATTCGGACCGTTTTAATTGCGATCTGAATATTAGAGGAGAAATGGCGACACGCCCTTTAGGTGAGTTAAATTTGGAGGATAGTTTTGCGCGTAGTTGTAATCGTACCTTTGCTGAGCTAGCTAACAAGGTTCAAGATAAAGATCCTCACTTATTAGAAACGTATGCCGAAAAATTAGGATTAATTGGCTCACAAAGCTGGGAAGGAGATGTTTTTTATCTTCATGATTTTAAGCAATTTACTTCTTCACCCGGGAGGATATTTCTACAGGATCAAAAGCTAGTTGACCATAATTTTATTTCGCAAACTGGAATTGGACAGCATGAGGTTCGTGTCTCACCAATCGGAGTAGCGAATATGATGGCGACCATTGCAAGAGGAGGAAAGGGAAAATCGATTCGAGTAGCTTCAGAGATCCAATATGCGGATGGTGGAGCAATGTTTGAATTTCCCGAGCAAGATAAAAAGGAACAATTTATTTCGACTGCTGCTGCACAAAAAATGCAACAACTACTGAGGAAGGTTGTGACAGATCCTGAAGGAACGGGTGCCTATTTTCAAAATCTACCTTATGAGGTAGCAGGGAAGAGCGGCACAGGCGAAACAGGTATTGAATCTGAACGGCATCCATTGTATAACAAATGGTTTGCTGGTTATTTTCCATTTGAAAGCCCAAGATATTCGCTTGTAACGGTTAATTTAGGTGTAAAAGAAGATGAAGGTTCGGTTACGAGTCTTTATGCTGATCTAGTTCAAATGATTTATGAAGAAGAACAATAGATTACAAAAATAAAGGTAAATTTAATTCACGTTTTTTCTCGTCCATGATATGATAAAGACAATGGAAATGGAGTGGATTATATGCCAGATAAATTTGACCGTATCAATTCACGTTATGAGCAGCGTGCAAAACGAAGGAAGACAAATATTATATTAAATACATTGATTGCGATCGTGATCATTCTTATTCTCATAGTTGGTGGCAGTATTTTCTTAACTGACAGCAAGACGGAGAAAGAAACGAAAGAAGCGGCTAAAACAGAGGCACAAATAGCCGAAAAACAACAATCGGATAATAAGCAAGATAAAACAGACGAAGAGAAAGAAACGAACCAAGAGGATGAAGCCAACAAGAATTCAGATGACCAAGAAGTAATTGAAGAGGATAGTGATGAACCGAATGTCGAAAAAGTGATCAATGATCCTTCATGGGAACCAATTGGCACAGAACAAACAGGTGATCATCAATATTCTGCGGAAATGGGAACGATAGATTGGAATGAAAAAGAGCAGGCCGCTGCCTATGCCATTGGCATTTCTCCGGATAATATGACGAATTGGTGGACTAGAAAAGGGGATGATCTAGGAAATCAAGCGGTTATGACGGTATCTGAAGCAAGTAAACCTAATGAAGCGTATAGGGTTTATCTTGAGTGGATTGACGGCAAGGGTTGGAAACCTACAGAAGTAAAGAAATTGATCGAAAATGATCGCGGACAAGAATAAGAAAAGCTATGAATGGGGTATGTAAGGATGAACATTGCAATCATCGGCGCAATGGAAGAAGAAGTGTCCATATTAAGAAATCAAATGATAGACAAAGAAACAGAAACTATAGCTAATTGTGAGTTCACAGTTGGACAAATAGAGGACAAGCAAGTGATCTTGTTGAAATCAGGCATTGGTAAGGTGAATGCCGCCATGTCAACGTCGATTTTACTAGAGAGATTCAAACCAGACATTGTCATAAATACTGGTTCAGCTGGTGGTTACCACCCAGATTTAAATGTAGGGGATTTAATCATCTCAACAGAGGTTCGACACCACGATGTAGACGCAACGATTTTTGGGTATGAATATGGTCAAGTTCCGCAAATGCCGCCTGCTTTTAAGGCAGACCCTTTCCTTGTAGAAAAGGCTGTAACAGCAGCAGAGAAACTGGAAGGCATTCAGACAGCAAAAGGGCTTATTGCAACAGGGGACTCATTTATGAATGATCCTGAACGAGTGGAGTTCGTACGTCGGCAATTTAAAGATCTTTATGCCGTTGAGATGGAAGGAGCCGCTATTGCGCAAGTAGCATGGCAATTTGCTGTTCCTTTTGTTGTCATCAGGTCTTTATCTGATATTGCGGGGAAAGATTCAAATATTTCATTTGATCAATTCCTGGAAACGGCTGCGATTCATTCAGCCGAGCTTGTAGTAGAAATGATCAAGAATATTTCGTGAAATCCCAATAGGGCAATCCAAAGCGATTGCCCTATTGTTATGGAAAAATAGGTACGATGATCATTCATTCTTACTCATCATCTTGTGTCTTTTTGAGCTTTTCTCTCTCAGCCCTGTAAAATTCGTGGAACATTTTCATAAGCGCCCGTTTCTCAATGCGTGATACATAACTTCTCGATATTCCTAACTCTTTGGCAATTTCTCTTTGCGTTCGCTCTTTTTTTAAGTTCAAACCGAATCGGCCAACAATGACTTGTTTTTCCCTCTCATCTAAAACATCAATATATTCTTTGACCCTTTCTAATTCCATATTTAATTGAATCGTGTCAAATACATCCTCCAGTTCTGATTTCAAAACATCAATTAAGGAAATTTCATTCCCTTCTTTGTCATGCCCAATTGGATCGTGTAGTGAAACATCTTTTTTTGTTTTTTTTAATGCTCGCAGATGCATCAAGATTTCATTTTCTATACAACGAGCAGCGTAAGTAGCGAGTTTGGTTCCTTTACCAAAGGAATAACTTTCAATCGCTTTAATTAATCCGATTGTTCCGATGGAAATTAAATCTTCCGCATCTTCACCGGTATTTTCAAACTTTTTCACGATATGAGCTACAAGCCGTAAGTTATGTTCGATTAAAAGATTACGCGCTGTTTCATCTCCTTCTGCCATTTGTTCTAAGTAAAGTTTTTCTTTTTCAGGGGACAAAGGTTGTGGAAAGGCGTTATTTTTAACATATGAAACAAGGAACATTAGCTCTTTGAATAAATAGCCAATTGCTGTAAGTAACCCAGACAAATCCTTCACCTCCATCTCCGCTTTTGCCTATATCACATGTATATGAGAGTTCCCGAATAGTTTTGCTTGTCTCGCCCAAAAACTTAAAAAGGATGATCAAAAAGTCCGGTAAAAATGACGCTGCGGATTTCTTCGTTGGCTTGCTTCTCCGCTCCTCGGAAAAGAAAACCACTTTTCCTTCGTGCGATGCGGATTCGGGGAAGCTTTCCTTGTGCTCATGTATTTAAATGCATACATTGCGCTGCTCGAAGGCTGCGCCGCCTCGAACTTCCGACGCACAGGATGTGCTAGTGTCGGCGTTGCTGACAGGACGTCAGCGCCCTTAGCCGACGGGTCCTTTTTATCCTCCTTTTTGAACACTCACTTAAAGAACCCCTAAAATTATGAAAAATAGGATAAGTCTTTTATAATGAAAAAGAGGACAAAGTTGATAGGAGGAATCAGATTGAGAAGTCATTATGAAGAGACATGGGACTTAGATGTTTTTTTCGCTGGGGGAAGTGATTCTCCACAATTTGCAAAACATTTACAAAGCATCAAAAAACAATTAGTCCAATTTGAAGAGGAAATTGAGAATTGGAAAATTCCTACAACAGGGCAAGATACATCCCTGTTAGGATTACTGGAAGAAATGCAGGAAATTTCTGATAATACGGGACAAGCAGGAGCATTTGTAAGTTGTTTACAGGCACAAAATTCAAATGATTCAAAAGCGAATGAATTGCGGGGGATTGTCACAACACTGCAGGCTAAATTGGATTCAATACATACACTTTTTGATGAAAAACTTTCCGCGATTGAAGAGAATGTTTGGTTAAGCTTATTAGAGAGACCTGATACTCAAGAAATTGAATTTGTATTGAATGAGAAAAGAAAACAGGCATCTGAAAAATTGCCGAAAGAACAGGAATCCCTCATTCATGCATTAAGTGTGGATGGTTACCATGGTTGGGGAGAATTGTATGATACGATTGTTAGCAAAATAAAGATTCCCTTTGAGGAAAAAGGAGAAAAAACCGAACTATCTGTTGGGCAAGCTGCCAATAAATTTTCCTCCCCTGATCCACAAGTACGTCAACAAATCTTCACGGCTTGGGAAAAAGCATGGGAGCAAGAATCCGATCTTTTAGCCGATACGCTAAATCATCTTGCTGGTTTCCGACTATCCGTTTATAACCAAAGAAAATGGGATGACTTTTTGAAGGAAGCTTTAACTTATAATCGTATGAGTGAAGAAACCTTAAATGTGATGTGGGAGGCTATTTCTGACCATAAACAACCATTTGTAGATTTTCTTTATCGCAAGGCAGAAATTCTCGGTGTTGAACAGTTAAGTTGGCAAGATTTAGATGCACCGATTGGAAAAGCCAATAAGGCATATAGTTACCAAGAAGGCGCAGATTTCATTCTAAAGCACTTCAGTGAATTTGGAGATGATTTACCCAGTTTTACAGAAAAAGCTTTTGAAGAACGGTGGATTGAAGCAGAGGATCGACCCGGAAAACGACCAGGGGGTTTTTGTACGTCCTTCCCAAACAGTAAGCAATCAAGGATTTTTATGACCTATTCTGGAACCCCCGGAAATGTTTCAACTCTTGCTCATGAATTAGGTCATGCGTTTCATTCTCATGTTTTAGAAGAAGTTAATCCTTTTAACCGCGATTATGCGATGAATGTGGCTGAAACAGCTTCGACATTTGCGGAAATGATCGTTGCTGATGCATCTGTAAGAGAAGCTCAAAATGAAGATGAAAAACTTGCTCTCTTGGAAGATAAGATTCAACGATCTGTTGCTCTATTAATGAATATTCATGCTCGCTTTCTATTTGAAACTCGTTTCTATGAGGAACGTAAAAACGGAATTGTTAGTAAAGATCGCCTTAATGAGTTGATGACAGAAGCACAAAAAGAGGCCTATGGGGATGCCTTAAAAGAATATCATCCTCTGTTTTGGGGGTCAAAATTACATTTCTTTATTACAGATGTTCCATTTTATAATTTTCCTTATACCTTTGGTTATTTGTTTTCATTAGGGATTTACGCGAAGGCATTAAAAGAAGGCAAAAGTTATGAAAAGAAATATATCGCGCTTCTGCAGGATACCGGTTCCATGACAGTAGAAGAACTTGCACAGAAACATTTGAATGTTGACTTAACCAAAAAGGACTTCTGGGAACAAGGCATCCAACTGTGCATCCAAGATGTCAAAGAATTTATGCACATGACAAGAAAAGCGTAAGCGCCTGCTCAGCGACGTACAAATTTTAAGGCTTCTGACGAGATAAAGGAAACACGATGAACCCAAAGGGTGAATCGATGTTGACTTATCGTAGGAAGAAGCCGTAAATTTGCTAGTCGCTAGGCGCTGTAGCTGGACAAGAAAAGCGTAAGCGCCTGCTCAGCGACGTAAAATAAAGCCGGTCAACTCTTTCGAGGTGAACCGGCTTTTATTAAACTTTTTTTATTGTAAAATTACTAATCATCATGATGGATAATAGAAAACTAATAAGAATAAAAGAGTACGATGGTAGGTATGAAATCGTGAGATAACTTAATGTTAGCAAACATCCAGCGGCAGTGATGGGGAGTCCCGTAAAATATCCATCATTTTCAGCAATATTAAATCGAGCAAGTCTAAAAGCCCCGCAAGCGATATAGAAAATAGTAAAAAATATTCCTGGAAAACCAAACAAATGAAGAATTCCCTGATATAATAACAAGGCAGGAGCGACCCCGAAAGAAATTATATCACTCATTGAGTCAAGTTGTTTTCCTAGATCCGATTCAATATGAAACTTTCGAGCAATCATTCCGTCGAAGCGGTCAGCAAGGGCGGCAATAAATATGAAGAGTAAGCTTAAATGAAGTTGACCGTTTATACAGGCGATGATGGCAAATCCGCCCAATCCTAAGTTGAGTAGAGTTAAAACATTTGCAGCATTTGCTTTCAATAAACGAATAGTCATATCCATTACATTGGTTAACATTACAGCACCTCCTTTTTAGTACGGATCATTATAATTATAAAGCTTTCCAACAAAAATGTTAACAAAATTTTTATCGGAGGAATAAATTTTGAAACAACGATTATATCGAGCTTTGATTAGATCGACGAATGGTCCCACTTTTTCAAATATTATTTCGCGGTTTGCTCAATCAAGTTTAAGTCGACCATTTATTAAGCCGTATGCAAAAATTTTCCGAATCAATCAGGATGAAATGGCTGGTCAGTGGAAATCCTATCCAAATTTGCATGCTTTTTTCATAAGGAAGTTAAAAGCTGGTATACGCTCTATAGATGAACAATTTAATACGGTGATCAGCCCAGTTGATGGTGTGATTGAGGATATGGGGACGGTTAATTTAAACCAGGATATCACGGTAAAAGGGAAAAGATATTCCGTTGCGGAAATGCTTGGTGGAAAAGAGCAAGCCAAACAATTTGTAGAGGGGACGTATATGATCATCTATTTAAGTCCATCCCATTATCATCGCATTCACTCTCCATTATTTGTGAAAAAACTCAATCAATACAGCCTTGGCAAACGTTCTTTTCCAGTTAATTCATTAGGATTAAAATACGGGAGAGCAACTTTAGCGACCAATTATCGAATCATCACGATATTACAACACGAAGATGTTCGTCTGGCGATGGTAAAAGTTGGAGCGATGATGATTAACTCGGTTGAAGTGATAAATCAAAATGAAACTTGGGAAAAAGGAGAGGAAATTGCCTACTTTTCCTTTGGTTCGACAGTTATATTGTTGTTCCCAAAAGCGACTTTTGAGCCACAGTTACAACAAGCCCTGCCTGTCCCCGTGAAATATGGAGAAGTGATTGGGAAAATAAAAACAAAGCACCATAAATGAAGTTTACGGACGCTTTGTCATTAAAATCCAATTGCATTAATTTAAGGTTACTTTTTTCGTATACTGTTCTAGTTGTAATGATCGCCGGTGGAGCTCCATTTCAATTAGCTGAATAAAGTCGTAACTCAACTTGAGTTCTTTAGCCTTGTAATAAGATTCAATCAATAGTTCGTCTGATAGCTTATTCATCAGCTTTCACCTCCAGCAATTTTAAGTATAAAAGCAAAACACCTTCATAAAATAATAGTTTGTCTAAACGTTATAATTACTTTAACAAAATTAGTTGTTTGGAACAAGTGTTCCGTTATCCACAGGGAGGAGTGGATAACTTGTGGGCAACTTATGGAAAAATCCGCTAAGACTTGATGTAAACACTTTAATAAAGTGAATAAAGTTATCCACAGATGAAAAGATGTTAGAAAATGTCGAAAAGTATTTGGTATTAACAAAAAAGATGCGATTTTGTCAAAAATTAGGTAAGATACATTTACATATATTTTTTAATAGAGGTGCAAATCATTGCTAAAAAAATTCCTGCCTGGAGAATATGTCAAAAGTATTTATCATATTTCTCCGAGCGTATTAAAAGAAAAAGGGGTCAAGGGTATTATTACAGACCTTGATAATACATTAGTTGAGTGGGATCGACCGAATGCGACACCAACGTTAATTGAGTGGTTAAATGAAATCAAGCAGCATCAGATTAAAATTACGATCGTGTCAAATAATAATGAAGAACGAGTGAGAGTTTTTTCAGATCCACTGGGAATACCATTCATTTCAAAGGCGAGAAAGCCACTAAGTACAGCTTTTAAAAAGGCTCTACTAACAATGAATTTGAAAAAGGAAGAAACGGTCATTATTGGAGATCAGTTATTAACAGATATATTGGGTGGAAACCGCCTGGGTTTACACACGATTTTGGTTGTTCCCGTTGCTAGTTCAGATGGTTTTTTTACTCAATTCAATCGTAAAATTGAACGTAAGATAATGGCGAATTTCAAGCGAAAAGGCTTGATTGATTGGGAGGAATCAAATTGAGCAATACCGAAGAATATATTTGTTATGGGTGCGGTGTTACGATTCAGACGGAGGATCCTAAAGGAGTCGGTTACGCACCAAGCTCGTCTTTAGCAAAAGAAGAGATTATCTGTCAAAGATGTTTTCGGCTAAGGCATTATAATGAGGTCCAGGATGTATCACTTACAGATCAAGACTTCCTGAATATCTTAAATCAGTTGGCAAAAACGGATAGTCTGATTGTCAAAATTGTTGATATCTTTGATTTTAACGGAAGTTGGCTTCCTGGGCTTCATCGCTTTGTAGGGAAAAACCCGATTTTACTGATTGGAAATAAAGCGGATTTACTCCCCAAATCAGTGAAATCGAGTAAAGTGATTCAGTGGATGAAGAATGAGGCAAAGCAATTAGGGCTTAGACCCATTGATGTTCTTCTGACAAGTGCGCAAAAAGGATTTCATATTCAAGAGGTACTTGAGAAAATCGATCATTATCGAGATGGAAAAGATGTGTATGTAGTCGGTTGTACAAATGTTGGTAAATCAACATTGATTAATCGCATCTTGCATGAGGCAGCAGAAGTAGAAAATCTTATTACGACTTCTCATTTCCCTGGAACCACATTAGATATGATCAAAATTCCTTTAAATGATGGCCGATCATTGATTGATACTCCTGGTATTATCAATCATCACCAAATTGCTCACTATGTTGGCAAAAAGGATTTGAAGATCATTACACCGAAAAAAGAAATTAAGTCTAGAGTGTTTCAATTAAATGAACAACAAACTTTGTTTTTTGGTGGATTAGCTAGGCTAGATTATGAAAAAGGCGGCCGGCGTTCCCTCGTATGTTATATGGGAAATGAGCTAGACATTCATCGGACTAAATTAGAAAATGCGGATGCTTTATATAAAAATCATCTTGGAGACATGCTGCAACCACCACGAAAGGATGAGCTTGAAACTTTCCCGGAACTCATTCGCCATGATTTTACCATTCGCGAAGGGAAAACAGATATTGTTTTTTCAGGCTTGGGCTGGGTGACTATACCAGAAGCTGGAGCAAAAGTCGCAGCCTATGTTCCGAAAGGTGTTCATGTATTATTACGAAAATCACTTATTTAATAGAGAGAAAAAGGGGATATGTTGACGATGAAATTATATGGAGTGATTGGGGATCCTATCGGACATTCTCTATCTCCTGTGATGCATAATCGAGAATTTAAAGAATTAGGAATGAACGCTCACTACCACCCATTTCATATTAAAGGGGCAGACTTGGAAACAGCAATTAAAGGAATGAAAGCGATCGGGGTGGAAGGCTTCAATATCACGATCCCGCATAAAACAGCAATTATCCCTTACTTAGATCAAATCGACCCATTGGCTCAGGCTATTGGCGCAATTAATACGGTAGTAAGGGAAAATGATCAATGGATTGGTTTCAATACAGATGGAGAAGGGTTCATGAGAGCTTTACAAGCAGAATGGAAAGAGGAATTAGAGAATGAACGAGTATTAATTATAGGGGCAGGAGGGGCAGCAAAAGCGATTTTTTATACATTATTATCGAAAGGTATTAAGCACGTTGATATCTGTAATCGTACGGTTGAACGAGCGCTAAATCTTATAAATAGTTGCCCTTATAAAGGTTATTCTTCTGCTTTATCTTTTGCTGAGGCAGAAGATAAACTAAATGAGTACACGTTGGTCATCCAAACTACGTCTATAGGGATGTATCCAAAAATCGATCAATCTCCACTATCGCTAGCTCGCTTAAATCCTCAAGCCTTTGTATCTGATATTATTTACAATCCATTTCAAACAGCTTTTCTTAAGCATGCTGAAAGCCAAGGGGCCCAAATACAAAATGGATTAGGTATGTTCGTTTTCCAAGGTGCTTTAGCATTTGAAAAGTGGACAGGGAAAATGCCAAATATAGAAAGAATGACCGAGACAGTAATCAGACAATTAGGAGGAAATATATGTTAACCGGAAAACAAAAACGCTTTTTAAGATCAACAGCTCATCACCTTCAGCCGATTTTCCAAGTAGGGAAGGGTGGAGTAAATGATAATATGATTAAGCAAATAAAGGAAGCCCTTGAAGCAAGGGAGTTGATAAAAATTAGCATTTTACAAAATTGTGAGGAAGATCGGGAAACGGTCGGCAACGCTTTATCTGCAGGTGCAAATGCCGAACTTGTTCAAATTATCGGGAATACGATTATTTTATATAAAGAATCGCAAGATAATAAACAACTTGAATTACCATAATACGAGGAGATTTCTAGTATGCAAAAACAGCGTATAGGCATTTTAGGTGGTACCTTTGATCCTCCACACCTTGGCCATTTAGTGATCGCGAATGAAGTATTACATACTCTAAAATTAGATCAAATTGCTTTTATGCCTAATCAAGAGCCTCCTCATAAGGTAAGAAAAAGTGGCACAACCGAGTCTGACAGGGTTCGGATGTTAGAATTAGCCATAAGGGATAACCCTTTCTTTGTCATTGAAAAAATTGAATTGGAGAGGCAAGGAAAATCCTATTCACTTGATACAATAAAAATGTTAAAAGAAAGAAACCCAGATGTTGAGTATTATTTTATCATTGGAGCAGATATGGTAGAGTATTTACCCAAATGGCACGGCATTGAAGAATTAGCAGAGCTTGTTACTTTTATAGGGGTGAATCGTCCGGACTATGCGCTAGAAAGTCCATATCCCGTTCAATATATAGAAGTTCCTCAAATGGATATATCTTCTACGCTCATTAGGGAAAGATGTAAAAAGTCCTTCTCCATAAAATATCTTTTACCCGATAATGTCATTCATTATATTGAGGAGAATGGTTTATATGAATCGTAATCAAGCTTTAGAAATTGTACAGAGATCATTAGGGACCGGTCCAAGGTATCAACATACCCTCAGGGTGCTAGAAACGGCAATTACATTAGCTGACCGGTTTGGGGAAGATGTAAACAAAGTTGAACTAGCAGCGATCTTCCATGATTACGCGAAACTGATGTCAATTGATGACTTGAAAAAATGGCTTTTGAAAGCAAAGGAGGACTCAAGGTTAGTCGATTATCATTCCGAATTGTGGCATGGACCAGTGGCAGCCTATTTGACTCACCAAGAATTTGCGATCGAGGATAGGGACGTATTAAATGCGATCCGTTATCATACAACGGGACGGGCCAATATGTCTCGACTTGAAAAAATTATTTTTTTGGCGGACTACATTGAACCACAAAGAGATTTTCCAGGGATTGATGAAACGAGAGAACTAGCTTGTAAAAATTTGGATGAAGCCATGGTAAAAGCGTTAAGTAATACGATTGCGTTTTTATTAACGAAAAAGTCTGCTATTTATCCTGATACGTTCGAAGCCTATAATGATTTAGTAAAAAAGGGAGGAATTCGTTTTTGAATACGGAAAAGCTATTAGACACTCTTGTAAAAGCCGCTGATGATAAGAGAGCGGAAGATATTGTTGTTCTTAATATGAAAGGTTTATCCTTGATTGCAGATTATTTTATCATTTGCCACGCCAATTCAGGTAAACAAGTTCAAGCAATCTCAAGAGAAATGAAGGATAGGTCTGAAGAAATAGGAACTGATGTTAAAAAAATTGAAGGTTTTGATGAGGGAAAATGGATTCTCATGGATTTTGGGGATGTCATCGCCCATATTTTCCATCGAGATGAACGTAGCTATTATAATTTGGAAAAACTCTGGGGAGATGCACCAATGATTGATGTAATAAGTAGGGTGAATCGTTAATGTATGGCCGCTTCGCTTATGTTTACGATATATTAATGAGTGATGTCCCCTATAATAAATGGCTTCAATTTGTAGAACGAGAAAAGCAGGCCAATCAAGTAAAAGGGAAACAGATTTTAGAAATTGCGTGTGGGACTGGTACATTATCTGTATTACTTGCTCAAAACGGTTATGAAGTAACTGGAGTGGACCTGTCCTCGGATATGTTAATGGTTGCTCATGAAAAAGCAAAAGGAATGAATGAAAACATTACGTTTTATGAGCAAGATATGTCCAAATTGGAAGGTTTGGGTCAATATGATATCGTGACTATTTTTTGTGATTCTTTAAATTACTTGCAGTCACCAGAACAGGTTATAAGCACATTCGATCGTGTCCGTGCCCATTTGAATCCAAACGGCTTATTTCTATTTGACATCCATTCTCCGTATAAAATAGAAAAAGTCTTTATGGATCAAACTTTCTCTTATGTGGATGAAGAAGTTTCTTATATATGGGATTGTTATTCAGGAAAGACACCTTATACAGTAGAACATGATCTTACTTTTTTTCTGAAAGATGATGATACGAGTCAATATGAACGATTTGATGAGGTTCATATGCAAAGGACATATTTAGTAGAAGATTATACAAAATGGTTAAAAGAAGCGGGATTCAAAATTTTATCGATTACAGCAGATTTTACGAAGGACACTCCAAAGGAGAAATCGGAGCGGATCTTTTTTGTCTGTCAAAAAGAAATGTAAGATGACCAGTGGGGATAAATCTACCCCCACTGGTATGAAAATAAAAATTTTTTAAAAAAAAGCAGGATTATTATAAAATCTGTCGAAAGCTTATTTAATCGACAAAATCCTTTTTTAATTCTTGGACCTCCTGTGCATATTTTTTATGTGTTGCTTGAAAAACCTTTTCAAATGTATCTTCCAATTCATTTTCTAATACCCGAATCCCTTCTCCGGTAATTCCGCCTTTCACACATACCTTTTCTTCTAGTTCAGATAAGGAATAATACCCTTTTTTCAGTAGATCGCCTAAGCCAATCAACATATGTTCAAATAATTTTTCGGCTGTTTTTTCATCGATTTTCGTTTCTGTTACGGCCGCTTCAATGAATCGCCTCGTCATATAACTAAAAAACGCTGGTCCGCAACTCACAATATCTGAAGATACTCTTGTGATCTCTTCGGAAATAATAAGAGGGGTAGAGATCATCGAAAAGGTTTCAAGTAATTCATTCTTCCACTTATCTGTACATTGCTCTCCGAAAGTAAATAATGTAATTCCTGAAAGGGCACGATTTGTTATGCTTGGAATGGCGCGTGCGCAAGAACTGGAAACCACTTTTTCTAACCAAGCTGTTTGAATAGGGCTTGTAATAGAGACAAGACACTGCTCTTTTCTAAAATATTGCCTGTTCTGATGAAGAAAATCGTAAAAATCCTTCGGCTTCATACAAAGAAAGATTAGATCAGACGTTTCAATTAACTCTTTGGGACTATTTGCGATGGTGATTCCCTTGTATTTATCTCTAAGGCTCTCAGCTTTTGCCTTTGTGCGGTTGATAATCATTAGGTTTGAAGGAGATATGGCCTTTCCTGTGAGAAGTGCTTCAGAAAGAATAGTACCCATATTTCCGATTCCGATAATTCCGACCTTCACGTTTCTCCCTCCTTCATCCATTACTCTTAACAAATGTATGCTGGTGCCCAAAAAATATTCATAAAGATGTGAGGTGGATAAAAAATTGCCTGTTTGGTTTGAAAAATATAAACAATTGATTATGATTGTAGTGATTGCGATTATTATACTTTCTCTGCTTTTATTTAAGTTTCATCAGAAGGAAGAGGGAGGGTTAAATGATCCAATATGGACGGAACAGGAGTCAGATCAATTAGAAGTGGAAAAACAAGAGAAAGAGTTGGCACCTGAGAATATTTTTGTCGATTTGAAAGGAGCAGTTAAAAAACCGGGGTTATACAAAGTAGTAGCAGGAGAGCGAGTACATGATGTGCTAGAAAAGGCAGGCGGCTTACTAAAGACGGCTGATGAAAAACAAATTAACTTTGCGATGAAGTTATATGATGAAATGGTGATTTATATTCCGGAAATCGGTGAAGTAGAAACGGAAATGGCCGATTTAAACAATATGAATTCTAGTAACGACGAGAAAGTGAATATTAATAAGGCAGATGCAGATGAATTAGAAACATTGCCAGGGATAGGTCCAAGTAAAGCAGCCGCTATTATACAATATCGTGAAGAAAACGGTTTATTTAAAGAGATAGAAGAGCTTATGAATATATCTGGTATCGGCGAAAAGACATTTGAAAAATTTAAGGAACAAATTAAAGTTCAATAACATAGGAGAAATATACTGAATCAAACGTGATTTTTTGGTAATCTGTTATAATGAGAAAAAAGTAGAGGAGTAAAAACATGAAAAGAATATCCTGGAACCAATATTTTATGGCACAAAGTCAATTACTATCATCTCGCAGTACTTGTACAAGATTAGCGGTTGGCGCTACGATTGTAAGAGATAAGCGGATGATCGCAGGCGGTTATAACGGTTCCATTGCAGGTGGCACTCATTGTGCGGATGAGGGCTGTTATATTGTCGATAATCATTGTGTCCGAACGATTCATGCTGAAATGAATGCCATCCTCCAATGTGCGAAATTCGGAGTAGCAACAGAGGGAGCGGAAATTTATGTCACACATTTTCCGTGTTTACAATGCTGTAAAGCCCTTATTCAAGCGGGAATAAAAGCTGTTTACTATGCTGAAGATTATAAAAATCACCCATATGCCCTAGAACTTCTTGAACAAGCAAATGTGAAAACAGAGAAAGTTCCCCTCGATAAGGACGTCTTCCTATCATTTGCGGAGAGTGTCTAATAGGCTTTTTCTAGGAGCCTGTCCAAAAGCTTAGGGTAACTGGATAGGGACTTTTCGGACAGCTCCTTCATTATGCAATGATATTGAATAAAGGAGATGCTATGTTTACAGGTAGATGGATTTTTTTAGCACTTGCTTCACTTACGGGCCTCTTAATCACGCTTGAATTCCATTTATTTTCTATTTTATTGACACTCTTGCTCATGATCAGAGTCATACTTGAAAAAAATATCAAGCTTTTGTTAACTTGTTGTGTATGTCTTTTGATTTTTTCGAGCATTGGCTTCCTCAAAGAAAAAAATAATCGCTCCATTTATAATCAAGGGGACATGACCACGACCATTACATTTCAACAATTCCCTCTCATTGATGGAGATCGGTTAAAGGCGATCGTCGTCACCAATCACGAGAAACTCCAGTTACAGTATCTTATCCAAACTGAGCAAGAAAAGGAATTCTTAAAAAGGTCGATTCAAGCTGGTACTGTTTGCAAAATCTCAGGTGAATTGCTCGAACCAATGCAAAATACGAATGAACATGCCTTTGATTATGCTAAGTATTTAAAAAGGCATAATATCCATTGGATTCTCCAGCCCTCGAAAAATGCGCTTCAAAATTGTGCCTCTAGCAAAAAATCACTTGCCCATTACATCATCAATATTCGCGAACAAGGAATTCGTCTTGTTGAGGAAAACTTTCCCACCACACTTCTCCCTTATGTGAACGCCCTTATTTTTGGCGAACGAACCTTTTTTGATGAAGATCTATTGAATGCTTATCAGCGTTTGGGCATTATCCATTTATTGGCCATTTCTGGCCTTCATGTTGGGTTCATAATGGGCTTTCTTTATTACTTCTTTAAAAGAATCGGTTTAACCAAAGAAGTCACGTACTGGGTTTTTGTTGGTTTCTTGCCACTGTATGCAATGATAACGGGTGCCAACCCTCCGGTTATTAGGGCGGTGCTGATGATGCTGTTTCTTCTGTCATCAAAAAAGTGGCGTCTGCCGCTTACTACAATGGATACGGTTGCCATCAGTTTTATCCTCTTTATTTTGTTTCATCCTTATATTATTTATCAAGCGGGTTTTCAATTATCCTTTGCTGTATCAATGGGATTAGTTATGATGTCAAATGGCTTTTCGAAAGAAACTTCATTTCTTAAGACTTTGTTTGAAACATCTCTTACTTCAATGCTCGTTTCTCTCCCCATTTTAGTGTGGCACTTTTATGAATTCTCGATCGTGAGTCTTATTGCGAATATGTTTTTTGTTCCGTTTTATTCATTGATCGTGCTTCCTGCTGCGATTTTTACTTGGGTGTTACAATTTGTAGATGATAAGATCTTTATATTTTTTACCAATGTTTTATCAAAGATTTTGATCTTTTTCGAACATGTTGTGACGCATGTAAGCTCATGGAAATTTTCTTCTGTTATTACGGGAAAACCAAGCGGCATTGCCTTATTCTTCATCATCCTTGGAATTGGGGTCTATTTTCTTTTGCGGGAAAAGAAAAAGTTTCGGGTAGTTGCCATTTTTCCCCTCCTAATCATTTTCATCATCTATTTTGGGGGATTACATTACTCGACAAAGGGAGAAGTGGTTTTTATTGATGTCGGGCAGGGGGATAGTATTTTTATTCAATTGCCCTATAATCGGGGGACTTATCTAATTGACACTGGAGGGCAGATTGATTTTCCGAAAGATGAATGGAGAGTGCGGGAAAGTCCATTTGATACTGGGAAGGATATTTTGCTTCCTTTTTTAAAAAGCAAAGGGGTGCAGAAAATTGATAAATTAATTTTAACACATGCAGATATTGATCATATGGGAGCAGGTGAGGAGCTTTTAAATCAAATAAAGATAAAGGAAGTTCATATCCCCCCGAACTCTTGGGAAAAACCAATGATGAAAGCTTTTCTTATGAAGGCAGAGGAAAAAGATGTAAAGATCACGGTTAGTAAGGCAGGGGAGAAATGGGCAAATAAATCGGGTTCATTTTCATTCATTTATCCTTTAGATGAAAAGTATCTAGATAATAATTCTTCACTTGTTTTGCTAGCAGATTTTGGTGGATTGAAGTGGTTGTTTACGGGTGACTTAGAGGTAGAAGGAGAAATGGAATTATTACAGACTTTTGGAGAATTGCCAACGGATGTTTTAAAGGTTGGTCATCATGGGAGTAAGACATCAACAAGTATTGAATTATTAGAAAGAATCAAGCCTAAATATGCGATAATATCTGCCGGTAGGAATAATCGTTACGGACACCCACATCCCGATGTGTTAGAAAATCTGCAAAAATTCAATGTGAAGGTTTTTCGGATCGATGAACAGGGGGCATTACATTATAAATTTTCACATAAGGGTGGAACGTTTCAAACCATCCCTCAATAAGATATAGTAAAGCGACAAAAAATATAACATACCCGCGTAGCAATGGTTTGCCTAAACAAAAAAAGTCTGCATGAGAGCAAACTTTCTTTAAAAAATTACTTTCCTACAATTTCAATAACCGTTCCTAATACAAAAATAGCAGCGAAGAAAACAAAAGAAACGACAAAACCAACACCTGAGTCTATCGCGTCATTTCGTTTCGATTGTACATTTTTTTCAAATTCGTTCACTTCTATCCCTCCTGTTTCCACTTATAGTATAGACGAAGACTTAAAAAAAATCCACTTTTTCCATTACCACTGTTGTCAAGAGTTTACACCCATACTTTTTAGTAACGAGGTCACAATATAGATACAAGAAGATACTTCTTATATTCTGCAGAATGATAACCAACAAGTAAGAAGCGCATGCGCTATGTTCCGCTACAGGAAAAGACTCCTAGGACTTTTCCTTGTAGCGTTCATCATAGATCTGAGACAAATCGACTTATGTTGATTTGTCTCTTTGCACTTGTCAAATGAGCCCAGCTTTCTTACGATATAATAAGAAGATGAATGAGAGAAGGGCTAGAACATGAAAATTTGGGATCAATTAGAAAAAAAACAATTTGCTTCTTTGTATTTATTATACGGAACAGAAAGTTATGTAATCAATGAAACAAAGCAAAAAATAGTGACAAATGTGTTAACAGATGAGGAAATGGACTTTAATTTATCTGTTTACGATATGGAGGAAACTCCAATAGAACAGGCATTAGAGGATGCAGAAACATTCCCCTTTTTTGGAGAAAAAAAATTGGTGATTTTACATAACCCGATCTTTCTTACCTCAGAAAAGTCAAAGGAGAAAGTGGAACATAATCTGAAAAAATTAGAGACCTATATACTAGAGCCAGCGCCTTATACGATTTTAGTGTTTGCGGGTGATTATGAAAAATTAGATGAAAGGAAAAAAATAACGAAATTATTAAAGAAACATGCAGAAGTGGTGGAAGGGAAAAAACTAAACGAGAAAGAGTTAGTTGTCTGGGTTCAACAACAAGCAGCAGATCGGCAAGTGAAAATGGACCAATCCGCCGTTGATTTATTAGTAAATTTAGTTGGTCCCGATTTAACTCGTCTTCATTCAGAACTTGAGAAAATATTTTTGTATGTTGAACCAGAGAAGGAAGTTCATATTGAAACAATAGAAAAATTGGCTTCCCGGTCATTAGAACAAAATATATTTGATCTAATTGATAAAGTTGTCCAACGGAAAATGGACCAAGCTTTCAGAATATATTATGACTTACGAAAGCAAAATGAGGAGCCGATCAAAATTTTAGCCTTAATTGCAAGTCAATTTCGTTTGATTTATCAAGTAAAAGAATTGGTTAAACGTGGCTATGGACAAACCCAGATTGCCAGTACATTAAAAGTCCATCCTTTTCGGATAAAGCTTGCCGTCGGACAAGCTCGGTCTTTTTCTGAAGCGGAATTAGCGGAAATTATCAAGCTTTTATCACAAACAGACCTAAAACTTAAAACTGGAGGAGCGGGGAGAGAGGTCGCTTTAGAATTGTTTTTACTTCAATTAGGAAACGTAAATGAAGATTAAAAAAACGTCCCAAACGGGGCGTTTTTTTGATTATGAATTTATAAATTCTAGCTTGTGGATAACTTGCATGATGTTGCGGTCGATCTAGCTCCAGGCACCATCGGCTCGAGGTCAAATAACCTGGGACAAAGAAAGGCAAAGAACGCCTTTCTTTGTCCTAGAACATTTGCTTGTCGCCGATAGGTGGTGCCTTACGCTTTTCCTGATTATGCCATATGGCTCAATTTTTTTGATAGACGAGCTTTTTGACGATTAGCAGTATTTTTGTGGATTAAACCTTTTGTTGCTGCTTTATCTAATTGTTTTACGGCAGTTTTAAATAATTCTTTTGCATCTTCTTGATTCGCTTCCGTAGCTGCTTCAAACTTTCTTATGGCAGTACGCATAGCAGATTTTGCTGCTGCATTTTGTGCGCTTTTTGCATCATTCACTTTTACGCGTTTAATAGCTGATTTAATGTTTGGCATTCCTTTCACCTCCTGTATAGCATCGAGATTCTATATCACTCGACCAATACCGTTATAAACGATAAGAACAAAGGATATTTTATCAAACAGACTGCCGGATTGCAATACTTCTGAATGAAATTTGGCAAGGAAGGAAATGATGTGAAAAAGAAAGGAATAGAACGGAGGAGCTTGTAATGACAGAAAAAGACATAGATTTAAATCAATATTCTGTGCGGACAGACCTCGCAACAGAAGCTTTTGAAATAGCTTTAGAGCAATTAACTGGAAAGAGAAAGAACAAGGTTGAGAACAAGGAAATTGAAGGTGTCATCATCCAAGAAAAAATGGAAAATGACATGAAGATTTCTATGGCAACAGTCACGGCTGAAGGAGAAAAGCGTGTTGGGAAAAAGCAAGGCCATTATCTTACCCTTGAAATACAAGGAATTCGCTCACAAGATAGTCACACACAACAAGAAGTTCAAAAGGTATTTACTCGTGAGTTTCACTCTTTTCTGCAAATGCTGAAAATTTCTAAAGATGCTAGTTGTTTAGTTGTCGGATTAGGAAACTGGAATGTCACACCAGATGCCTTAGGGCCAAGTGTTTGTGAGAATTTAATCATAACCAGGCATTTATTTCAATTACAACCAGAAAATGTGGAGAAAGGCTATCGCGCTGTTAGTGCGATTGCTCCCGGCGTAATGGGGCTTACCGGAATCGAAACAAGTGACATTATTTTTGGGGTTATAGAGAAATCCAAACCGGATTTTGTCATTGCGATCGACGCACTTGCTTCAAGATCCATTGAAAGGGTGAATGCTACTATTCAAATTTCAGATACAGGTATCCATCCAGGATCTGGGGTAGGGAATAAACGAAAAGAATTAAGTAAAGAGACACTAGGGGTCCCGGTTATTTCAATTGGAGTTCCAACTGTCGTAGATGCTGTGACGATTACAAGTGATACGATTGATTTTATTTTAAAGCATTTTGGTAAGGAATTAAAAGAATCAGGGCGCCCCTCAAGATCCTTAGCCCCTGCTGGTATGACGTTTGGGGAAAAGAAGAAGCTAACCGAAGAAGATTTACCCGGAGAGAGTGAAAGGCAAACTTTTTTGGGAATGTTAGGTGTCCTGGATGAAGAGGAGAAGAGGGGATTGATTTCAGAGGTGCTGGCCCCATTAGGTCATAATTTAATGGTAACACCTAAAGAAGTAGATGTATTCATTGAGGATATGGCTAATTTATTGGCAACTGGCTTAAATGCGGCTTTACATGCGGCGGTTGACCAAACAGATACTGGATTTAAAACAAGATAATTTTGTTCTACTATTTTTTAAAACTGCATATGATTTAGTAGAGATAATGATAGTGAGGTGGAAGGAATGGGGAAATTTGTATTTAAATCATTACTCATGTTGATATTTTTATTTGTGGGTGTTCTAATTGGTATGAACAAAGCGAATCAAGGTATGAATGATATGAGAGGTTACAGCGATTCCTCATTCCAGACGCCTGTGAATATACAAACAACGGAAGAGGGTTCTCTCAATGCAGCTGTATTAGGAAACGAATTTTCCTCTTTTAATTTGGATGAGAAAAAGGAGAAGTTGGAAAAGGCAAAATCATTTAACTTTTTTTCGGAAATCGGCAAGTTAGTGGCTGATGTAGTTTCTAGTATTGCCCAAGCAGTTATTAATTTTTTTGCTAGTCTTTTTTAAGTTAACATAGTAAATGGGGACCTGTTTTCGAGTGGGTCAAACTAAGTAGAACATGAGTGAAGGTTGAAGGAAGTTTATCTTTTCAATCTACTGATGTTCTTTTTTATATTCATAAAGAAAAGAGGAAGAAGCGCTTTTCCATTTCACTTTTGCTAATACTGCTGTTATAATTTAGCCTAGCAATCATGTGTCGATTAACAGGAGTGAACGGAATGAATCGTGAAGAGAAGATAAAGAGACGGGAACGGATAAGGAATTTTTCTATCATTGCTCATATTGATCATGGAAAATCCACCTTAGCTGATAGAATATTGGAAAAAACAAAAGCTTTAACAGCTAGAGAGATGAAGGCACAGCTTCTTGATTCCATGGATTTGGAAAGAGAGCGGGGCATTACCATTAAATTAAATGCGGTTCAGTTACAGTACCAAGCTAAAGATGGTGAAGACTATATTTTTCATCTTATCGATACACCAGGACATGTAGACTTTACCTATGAAGTGTCACGCAGTTTAGCTGCTTGTGAAGGGGCTATACTGGTTGTGGATGCGGCTCAAGGAATCGAAGCCCAAACATTGGCAAATGTCTATTTAGCATTAGATAACGACTTGGAAATTTTGCCTGTTATTAATAAAATTGATCTTCCTGCTGCTGATCCAGAAAGAGTTAGGCAAGAGGTGGAAGATGTTATTGGGCTTGATGCAAGTGAAGCTGTACTGGCATCTGCTAAGGCAGGAATAGGAATTGAGGATATTTTGGAACAAATTGTGGAGAAGGTACCAGCTCCAACAGGTGACCCTGATGCTCCTTTAAAAGCACTGATTTTCGATTCGGTGTATGATGCTTATCGTGGCGTTATTGCCTCTATACGAATTGTGGAAGGGACAGTCAAACCCGGAGACAAAATTAAGATGATGGCCACTGGGAAAGAATTTGAGGTATTAGAAGTCGGTGTCCACGCTCCAAAACCAATGCTAGTCGAAGAACTTACGGTTGGTGATGTCGGTTTTTTAACGGCTTCTATTAAAAATGTAACAGATACAAGAGTAGGGGATACGATCACGAAAGTAGACAATCCTGCAGAGGAACCACTACCAGGTTACAGGAAATTAAATTCCATGGTATTTTGCGGACTATACCCCATTGATTCCAATAAATTTAATGATCTCAGGGAAGCCCTAGAAAAATTAGAGCTAAATGATTCAGCGCTTAGTTATGAACCGGAAACTTCACAAGCACTCGGATTCGGTTTCCGTTGTGGATTCCTGGGTCTTCTTCATATGGAGATTATCCAAGAACGAATTGAAAGAGAATTTAAAATTGACCTGATTACGACCGCACCGAGCGTTGTATATAAAGTTTATTTAACAGATGGGTCGGAACTAAAGGTGGACAATCCTTCCAATATGCCTGACCCACAAAAAATTGATCATGTGGAAGAACCCTATGTAAAAGCCTCGATGATGGTGCCAAACGATTATGTAGGAGCTGTAATGGAACTTTCTCAAGCGAAGAGAGGGAACTTCGTCGATATGCAATACCTAGATGATATTCGAGTAAATGTCATCTATGAAATTCCACTTGCTGAAATTGTTTTTGATTTTTTTGATCAGCTAAAATCTCATACAAAAGGGTATGCTTCTTTTGACTACGAAATGATTGGGTATAAACCTTCGAATTTGGTAAAGATGGATATTCTATTAAATAGTGAACAAGTAGATGCTTTAAGCTTTATCGTTCACCGTGATTTTGCTTATGAGAGAGGGAAATCAATTGTTGAAAAATTAAAAGATTTAATTCCTCGTCAACAATTCGAAGTACCTGTTCAAGCAGCAATTGGTCAAAAAATTATTGCGCGTTCTACGATAAAGTCCATGGGAAAAAATGTATTAGCAAAATGTTACGGCGGGGACATTTCGAGAAAACGTAAATTACTCGAAAAGCAAAAAGAGGGTAAAAAACGAATGAAACAAGTGGGGTCAGTTGAAGTTCCACAAGAAGCGTTCATGGCGGTACTTAGACGAGATGAAGACGGAAAATAGGAGCTGCCAAGGGAGATAAGCCCATAAAGGGCTAACTCCTTTTTTTCGTAATTAGGAAGTGGCGAATTTTAAGTGTAAAGCCCTTCATAGATAAGGTGTGATAAGATGAAAGCTGCATATATTCATATACCATTTTGCGAACATATATGTTACTACTGTGACTTCAATAAATTTTTCTTGAAGGGTCAACCTGTTGACGAATATTTACAATCACTTTTTCAAGAATTTAAGATGACCATCGATCAAACGTCAACGAAAGAATTAGAAACCATTTTCGTGGGAGGGGGCACTCCTACAGCGTTAGATGAACGTCAACTTGAGAGCCTTTGTCAAGGTATTAGAGAAGGTCTTCCTTTTACAAAGGGTGAATTTACGTTTGAGGCGAATCCGGGTGATTTATCCAGAGAGAAATTAGAAATTCTGGCTGACTATGGAGTGAATCGCTTAAGCTTTGGTGTGCAATCCTTTAACAATCAATTACTTGAAAAAATAGGTCGTTCCCATCGAGTACAAGATGTATATCGCTCTATTGAAGAGGCACAAGAAGTGGGATTTGAAAACATCAGTATCGACTTGATTTATGCGCTACCGGGACAAACAATAGATGATTTCCAAGATACTCTACAAAAAGCCCTTGCGTTAGATTTACCCCATTATTCTGGATACTCCTTGATTGTTGAGCCGAAGACGATATTTTATAATCTAATGAGAAAAGGTAAATTACCCCTCCCAAGTGAAGACGAAGAGGCTGATATGTATCGCTTATTAATAGAGGAAATGGAGAAGAAGGGGCTCCATCAATATGAGATTAGTAATTTTTCACGAAAGGGATACGAGAGTAAACATAACCTAATATACTGGAATAATGAAGAGTATTACGGTTTTGGAGCAGGAGCACATGGTTATATACAGGGTACAAGATATTCCAATGCTGGACCATTGAAAAAATATATGGAGCCTATTTCGGAAGGCAGGCGCCCTGTCTTTTCTGAAAATACCCCATCAATAAAAGAGAAATTGGAAGAAGAAATGTTTCTTGGTCTGCGAAAAACAAAAGGAGTCTCCGTTTCCCATTTCCAAAGGAAGTTTTCCTTGGATCCTTTCCAGACATTTCGGCCCGCTATTAAGGAAATGACGGAAAGAGACTTGCTTGAAATTCATGATGACCATATTCGCCTAACGGAAAAAGGACGTTTCTTAGGAAATGAAGTTTTCCAAGCATTTCTTCTCTAAGAAAAGCGGAAGGCGGTTGTTCAGGGGCGACAAGCAAATGTTCTTGAATCCTGGAAGGGCGTTCTTCCCTTCCAGGATTCAAGGTTATTTGACCTCGAGCCCCTACCGCCTGCAGCTAGACATTAATCGCAAGCAGGCACCGAAAGTTTGCTAGTCGCTGGGCGCTGAAGCTAGATCCAGTATTAGCCAAATTTTATTTTCTTATCCTCTCTAAAAATTCTTGTGTCCTTTGAGTATAAATCGTTGACATCATCTAGGCATTTTGATACTTTATTTATAGATTTAGCACTCATGCTTATAGAGTGCTAATAGAGGTGATGAAAGTTGTTAACAGATCGTCAATTATTGATATTGCAGGTAATTATTGATGACTTTATTCGATCTGCCCAACCTGTCGGCTCAAGAAAATTATCCCAGAATATTCCTTTTCCAATTAGCTCGGCAACGATTCGAAATGAGATGGCTGACTTAGAAGAGTGCGGATTTATCGAAAAGACGCATACCTCTTCTGGTAGAGTACCTTCTGAAAAAGGATATCGTTATTATGTGGATCATTTATTATCACCACAAGAATTAAAGATGGAAGATATAAATAAAATTCATTCGATATTCAGTGAACGACTTTACGAGCTGGAAAATATTGCCCAAAAATCGGCGCAAATTTTATCAGAGCTAACAAATTATACGGCTATTTTATTAGGCCCTGCTGTACAAGAAAATCGCTTGAAAAGTCTACAAATAGTCCCTTTGAATGACAATAGAGCTGTTGCTATTATCATTACAGACACAGGGCATGTTGAAAATCGACTATTCACCTTGCCTGATGATATTGCGGCTGGGGAAATTGAAAAGTTGGTCAATATTTTAAATGAGAAGCTTTCTGGGGTTCCTATTTCTGAATTAAGGCAAACAATCCATAAAGAAGTGGCAAGTCTCCTTAAGAAGCATATAGAGCGGTATGATTATTTCTTTAAAATTATTTTGGATACAGTCGATTCACCAGCTACGGAACGACTTTTCTTTGGTGGAAAATTAAACATGCTCAATCATTCTGAATTCAATGATATTGAAAAAATTCGTGCGTTCATGGACATGATAGAGGAAGGGAAAGAAATATACGAACTTTTCAAGCACACTCCTAGAGGAATTAATGTTAAAATTGGCAAGGAAAATAATAACGTGATGATGGAAGACTGTAGCCTAATTACAGCAACCTATTCTATAGCGCATGAAAATGTCGGGACGATTGCGATTGTAGGTCCAACTAGGATGGAATATTCGCGGGTCATTAGTTTATTAGATTTCTTGAGTAAAGATATGACTTCAGCCATGACAAAATTATATCGCTAAGGAAAATGCGCTCGATCATGCACAAACGATTGATTCAAGAAGGAAATCAGCTCGATTTCTGCTGATTTCCCATTTCTGTTTTATAAAAACGTAGAGATTATGAAAGTGGGTCAGTGTATTAAAACCTAGCTTTAGAGCTATGAACCATTCCCCTTGAGGGTTTTGTATGGTAGATATTATTTTAAGGAGGTGACTGTGATGGAACAACATACGAATAAGCAAGCTGATAAGAAAGAATTTGAAGATGAACTAGCGAATGAAACTAGCGAAAACACCCAATTTGTTGATGAAAATGCTGAGAGTACGGTTGAACAAACTGAAGAAAAGATAGAAGATGTTCAACAAGAAACGGCCGAAGAGGATAGTAAAATTAAGGAATTAGAAGCAAAGCTTGAAGAGGCTGAAAACCGTTATTTAAGATTATATGCCGATTTTGAAAACTTTCGCCGCCGTGCACGTCAGGAATTGGAAGCTAGTGAAAAATATAAATCGCAAACACTGATCACAGAGTTGTTGCCAGCTATTGATAACTTTGAACGAGCTCTAGCCATTGAACCTGAAAATGAGCAATCAAAAGCTTTATTAAATGGTGTTGAGATGGTTTATCGCTCGATTATAGATGCACTTAAAAAGGCTGGCGCTGAACAAATTGATGCGGTTGGAAAGCAATTTGACCCCAATTATCATCAAGCTGTCATGCAAACTTCTGAGGAACAGTTTGAACCTAACGAAATCGTGGAAGAATTTCAAAAGGGTTATATCTTAAAAGATCGCGTAATCCGACCATCTATGGTTAAAGTAAATCAATAAATCGCTAAATCCTACATAATCTAACAGGAGGTAATATTATGAGCAAAATTATCGGAATTGACCTCGGGACAACAAACTCTTGTGTGTCAGTCTTAGAGGGTGGAGAACCTAAAGTTATCCCAAACCCAGAAGGAAATAGAACAAGCCCATCTGTTATCGCATTTAAAAATGGAGAACGGCAAGTAGGTGAAGTCGCTAAACGTCAGGCGATTACGAACCCTAATACAGTAATGTCGATTAAACGTCATATGGGGTCCGACTTTAAGACGGAAATTGAAGGGAAAAATTATACACCACAAGAACTTTCCGCTGTGATTTTGCAATATCTTAAATCATATGCAGAAGATTATCTAGGTGAAAAAGTTGACAAGGCTGTTATTACAGTTCCTGCCTATTTTAATGATGCGCAACGCCAAGCAACGAAGGATGCTGGTACGATCGCGGGTCTTGAAGTAGAAAGAATTATTAACGAGCCAACAGCTGCGGCTCTCGCTTATGGCCTTGATAAAACTGAGGATGATCAAACTATTTTGGTTTATGACTTAGGTGGAGGTACATTTGATGTATCAATCATGGAACTGGGAGATGGCGTGTTTGAAGTTCTAGCTACTGCTGGTGATAACAAACTTGGTGGCGATGATTTTGACCAAGTGATTATTGACTACCTTGTACAAGAATTTAAGAAAGAAAATGGTATTGATCTTTCTAATGATAAAATGGCTTTACAACGATTGAAAGATGCCGCTGAAAAAGCGAAAAAGGATCTTTCAGGAGTCACTTCAACGCAAATTTCTCTACCATTTATTACGGCAGGAGATGCTGGTCCTCTTCACTTAGAGATTAATTTAACTCGTGCAAAATTTGAAGAATTGTCATCATCCCTTGTAGAAAGAACAATGGGGCCAACTCGTCAATCTTTAAAAGATGCGGGTAAAACTGCTTCTGAAATTGATAAGGTCATTTTAGTAGGTGGATCGACAAGAATTCCAGCTGTTCAAGAAGCGATCCGTAAAGAAATTGGTAAAGAACCACATAAAGGTGTGAATCCTGATGAAGTAGTTGCTATGGGTGCTGCGATTCAAGGTGGAGTCCTTACAGGAGATGTGAAAGATGTTGTCCTACTTGATGTGACACCATTATCCCTAGGTATTGAAACAATGGGTGGCGTATTTACAAAACTAATTGAACGTAATACAACGATCCCAACAGCAAAATCTCAAGTATTCTCTACTGCAGCAGACAATCAAACGGCTGTTGATATTCATGTACTACAAGGGGAAAGACCGATGGCTGCCGATAATAAGACATTAGGTCGTTTCCAATTAACGGATATCCCGCCAGCACCACGTGGTGTGCCACAAATTGAAGTGAAATTTGATATTGATAAAAACGGTATTGTGAATGTGAGTGCGAAAGATCTTGGCACTGGTAAAGAGCAGAATATCACAATCAAGTCTTCTTCCGGTCTATCAGATGAAGAAGTAGAAAGAATGGTCAAAGAAGCGGAAGAAAACTCTGAAGCGGATAAGAAGCGTAAAGAGGAAGTTGAACTTCGCAATGAAGCAGATCAACTCGTTTTTACAACGGAAAAAACATTAAAAGACCTTGAAGGAAAAGTGGATGAGGCAGAGGTCAAAAAAGCGGAAGAAGCAAAAGATGCATTGAAATCGGCAATTGAAAAAAATGACCTTGAAGAAATGCGTCAAAAGAAAGATGCATTACAAGAAATTGTCCAAAATCTCTCTATGAAGCTATATGAAGAAGCAGCTAAGCAAGCACAAGAGAACCAAGCAGGCGAAGCTGGACAAGAAAACAACGATGATAATATTGTAGATGCTGAATATGAAGAGGTTAAGGACGACGAAGAGAAAAAATAAAAGAATTGGTTTGAGAAAAGCCAAAGCCCATTATCGGCTTTGGCTTTTCTTATAAGGTTTGTTATGATGTATGCTTTTAATTCACAATTTAAATATGTTAGAATAAAGTTTATGTGAAAAGATCCGGGAGTGTGTTTAGATGAGCAAAAGGGATTATTACGAAGTATTAGGTGTATCAAAAGGTGCATCAAAAGATGAGATCAAAAAAGCATATCGACGTTTGTCTAAGAAATATCACCCTGATATTAACAAAGAACCAGGGGCAGATGAGAAATTCAAGGAAATAACAGAAGCATATGAAGTATTAAGCGATGACCAAAAAAAGACTCAATATGATCAATTTGGGCATGCCGGACCACAAGGATTTGGCGGCGGTGGTGGCTTCAGTGGAGACGCCGACTTTGGCTTTGGTGGATTTGAAGATATTTTTAATACATTTTTTGGTGGTGGAACTCGCCGTGATCCTAATGCTCCGAGACAAGGGGCTGATCTTCAATATACGATGACTTTATCTTTTGAGGAGGCGGTTTTTGGGAAGGAAACAGTGATTGAAATCCCAAGAGAAGAAACTTGTGAAACTTGTCATGGTAGTGGTGCGAAACCAGGAACTTCTCCTGAAACGTGTTCCCATTGTAACGGGACTGGACAACTAAATGTAGAACAAAATACTCCTTTTGGCAGAATTGTGAATCGCCGAGTATGTCAATATTGTCAGGGAACAGGAAAAATTATTAAAGATAAATGTACAACTTGTGGTGGCGACGGAAAAGTTAAAAAGCGGAAAAAGATTAATGTCAAAATTCCTAAAGGAATCGATGAAGGCCAACAAATGCGTGTAGCTGGTGAAGGTGAACCAGGTACGAATGGTGGACCACCTGGAGATCTATACGTGGTATTCCATGTGCAAAACCATGAGTTTTTTGAACGTGAAGGCGATGATATTTATTGTGAAATGCCGATTACCTTCGCTCAAGCTGCTTTAGGCGATGAAATTGAAGTTCCTACACTTTATGGAAAAGTAAAACTAAAGATTCCGGTAGGAACACAAACAGGAACAACATTCCGTTTACGCGGAAAAGGAGTACCGAATGTTCGTGGTTATGGTACAGGGGATCAGCATGTTCAAGTAAAAGTAATCACACCGACTAAGTTAACTGAACAACAAAAGCAACTTCTCCGTGATTTTGCTGAACTTAGTGGAAATACACCTGATGAGCAGCACGAGAGTTTTTTCGATAAAGTGAAACGAGCTTTTAAAAGCTGATGATAGGGAACGAGGCGGTTTTTAATGAAGTGGAATGAAATTTGTATTCATACAACCAATGAAGCGGTGGAGGCAATAAGTAATATTCTCCATGAAGCGGGAGCAAGTGGAGTCGTCATTGAGGATCCTCTAGAACTAACGAAAGAACGTGATAACTGGTTTGGGGAAATCATTGAATTGAACCCGGATGATTATCCCGAAGAAGGGGTAATCATTAAGGCGTATTTGCCCATTAATAACTTTATTGGTGAGACAATTGATTCCATCAAAAAAGAAATTTCTGACTTGGTTCAGTATGATATTGATATTGGAAAGAACCATGTTACCACAACAGAGGTAAAAGAAGAGGACTGGGAAACGGCTTGGAAACAATATTATCACCCTGCCAAGATCTCCAAGCGATTTACCATTGTTCCTACTTGGGAAAATTATCAAAAGGTGGAAAGTGATGAGCTCATTATTGAGTTAGATCCTGGGATGGCTTTTGGTACTGGTACACACCCAACTACTGTCATGAGCATTCAGGCCTTGGAAAAAACAGTAAAAACGGGTGATACAGTCGTTGATGTTGGCACAGGTTCCGGTGTTCTAAGTATTGCGGCGGCTTTGCTAGACGCAAAGAACATTATTGCTCTTGATTTAGATGAAGTCGCAGTGGAATCAGCCAAAGAAAATATTCAATTAAATCACCTGCAAGGAAAAGTAGAAGTCCGAAAAGGTGATTTATTGACAGGTTTAACGGTGAAAGATGTAGATGTCCTTGTAGCCAATATATTGGCTGATATCATTGTCCGTTTAGCAAAGGACGCTTCATCTATTGTTCGTAAGGGTGGATATTTTATTACATCAGGTATTATCCTAGCTAAAAGACAAGAAGTTAAACAGGCATTGGATGAAGCCGGATTTGATATTGTTGAAACACTCGTAATGGAAGATTGGGTCACTTTCATTGCAACAAAAAGATGATGGAGTAAAATTATGCAAAGATACTTTTTAAAGGAAACATATAATGGACAAAAATCGGTTATCCTTTCAGATGATGACTATCACCATATTACTCATGTTATGAGAATGAAAGTAGGAGCCACCTTTTGGGTTGTCTTCTCCGATTCAAAAACGGCATTAGTAGCACTTGAATCAATCAGTGATTCAACGATAGAGGCAAGGATTATGGACTGGGAAAGAGAGGACAAAGAGCTTCCTGTCCGTGTAACGATTGCGAGTGGCTTGCCGAAAGTTGATAAATTGGAATGGATCATTCAAAAAGGAACAGAGCTGGGTGCAGTAGAATTTACTCCTTTTATTGCAGAAAGGTCCGTAGTAAAATGGGAAGAGAAAAAGGCAAAAAAGAAATTGCAAAGATGGGAAAAGATTGCGAAAGAAGCTGCTGAGCAATCTCATCGACAATTTTTACCTTTAGTTCAATCTCCGGTAAAATTAAAGGAGATTGTTACATACAGTCAAAATTTTGATTGGAAGATCCTTGCTTTTGAAGAAGCGGCAAAAGAAGGGGAGAAAAGTCAATTTGCTCAGACCCTTTCGGAAATGAAACAAGGAGATCGGATTTTAATTGTTTTTGGTCCGGAAGGTGGCATAACAGATCAAGAGACGGAATTTCTTTTGGAAAATGACTTTAGAATTTGTGGACTTGGCCCGAGAATATTACGAACAGAAACAGCGCCGTTATACACTTTGGCGGCCATTTCTTATCATTTTGAATTATTGAGGTGAAGATATGTCTAGTGTTGCTTTCCATACTTTAGGTTGTAAAGTAAACCATTATGAAACAGAAGCTATTTGGCAATTGTTCCAAAAACAAGGGTATGAACGTGTCGATTTTGAAAGTAGGTCAGATGTATACGTCATTAATACTTGTACAGTAACAAATACTGGAGATAAAAAAAGTCGTCAAGTGATCAGGCGAGCGATTCGAAAAAATCCTGATGCTGTTATTTGTGTAACTGGATGCTATGCGCAAACATCTCCAGCTGAAATCATGGCGATTCCTGGAGTCGACGTTGTCGTCGGTACGCAGGATCGTGTCAAAATGCTTGAATATATTGAGCAATATAAACAAGAAAGACAACCGATCAATGGTGTCGGCAATATAATGAAAAACCGTGTTTATGAAGAATTGGATGTTCCCTCTTTCACAGATCGGACTCGAGCTTCTTTGAAAATCCAAGAAGGATGTAATAATTTTTGTACCTTCTGTATTATTCCATGGGCCCGTGGCTTAATGCGTTCCCGTGATCCCAAAGAAGTCATACGCCAAGCTCAACAATTGGTGGATGCAGGTTACAAAGAAATTGTTTTAACAGGCATTCATACAGGTGGATATGGAGAAGATTTAAAGGACTATAATTTGGCAGCCTTATTACGCGACCTTGAATCACAGGTTAAGGGACTGAAAAGATTACGTATTTCCTCTATTGAAGCAAGCCAGTTAACAGACGAAGTGATTGAGGTACTGGAGAAATCAAAACTTGTTGTTCGCCATATGCATATTCCGCTTCAATCCGGTTCTGACACCGTATTAAAAAGAATGCGTAGAAAATATACAATGGCTTTTTATGCTGAACGACTTGAAAGACTGAAAAAGGCTTTACCAGGCCTAGCCGTTACTTCGGACGTGATTGTTGGATTCCCAGGAGAAACAGAAGAGGAATTTATGGAAACCTATCAGTTTATAAAAAAACATAAGTTCTCTGAGCTTCATGTCTTCCCTTATTCCATGAGGACAGGAACTCCCGCTGCAAGAATGACCGATCAAATTGATGAAGATGTGAAAAATGATCGCGTCCATCGATTGATTTCCTTATCAGACCAGCTCGCAAAAGAATATGCTTCACGTTTTGAGAATGAAGTTCTTGAAGTGATCCCTGAAGAGCCTTATAAGGAAGCTCCTAAGAGTGGGTTATATGAAGGATATACGGATAATTACATGAAAGTAGTATTCCCGGCAACAAAAGATATGATCGGGAAATTAATTCGCGTCAAAATTACGAAAGCGGGTTACCCATACAATGAGGGGAAATTCGTTAGAGAAATGGACGAAGTACAAGAAAAAGATTCTATGGCTATGTAAAGAAAAAGCTATCCCATTGCGGATAGCTTCTTCTTTGTCAAAATCTCTACGGGCTTTTCAGGTGACGGTGCAACGGTCGAAGATATAGAATTAATGAGTTCTGTCATAGGGGAAGAAGAAATGGGAATCAAGGCATCTGGTGGAATTAAGACGAAGGAAGATGCGTATAAAATGTTGCAAGCAGGGGCGACCCGTATTGGCACAAGTTCCGGAGTCGCCATCGTCCAAGGCTGATTGTTATTTACCATGAAGCCAGATAATATACTGTCCGAATTTTCGAGCAAATGGCAAGATAAGAAAAGAAACGATTGTATTATAAAGTACACTTGCATGAGCTAGTTGTGTAGCTGGTAGATCTGAAAGCATAGAACTTGCCTGGCCTAAAATGGAGATGAAAGGTAAAAAGATGACGGCACCTATTAAGTTTAGCCAGATATGAGCGTAGGCGGTAAGTCTTGCTTCGTTTCCGGCTCCGATACTTGCCAATAATGCGGTGGCACAGGTACCAATATTTGCGCCGATCATAATCGCAATGCCTGTATTTAAGTCAAAAGTACCAGAAGTTAAAAAAGTCATGGCAATTCCTGTCATAGCGGTGCTTGATTGAATGATCGCGGTTAAAAAAGTTCCGGTGAGAAATGAAATAGCGATATTATTCTTCATTAATTCAATGAGTTTTTCCATCATTGGAACATCTTCTATGGAGTTGGCTAATATTTCAAATCCGTTCATAGCGGCAAAAATGATGGCGATCCCTAGAAAAATATAACCACAGCTTTTCAGTTTCGTATTTTTAAAGAATTGTAAGAGGACTCCTCCAATAATGAAAGGGATAATCAAATGATTCAAATCAAAGGTAAGAAACTCTAAAGTGACGGTCGTCCCGATATTCGTACCAAGAATGATTCCGATTGTTTGAGGAAAGGTTAAGATTCTAGCTGAGACAAGCCCCACCGCAATGACAGTGACGGCGGAACTACTTTGAAGTATGGCCGTCATAACAATTCCTGCTAGCATTCCCATAAATGGAGAGTTTGTGAACTTTTTTAGCCAAATTTCCATTTTGCTACCTGACAAATTAAAAAGTCCCATTCTCATCCATGTTATACCTAATAGAAATGTACCCGCTAATAAAGCGAAAATCAATAAATGCAGCATGTCCATCCCCCTTAAGACTATGATATGGGCGAAATAGGGAAGACATGCCAACAAGAATGATGTACTGATAATTAAATGATTAAATGAAAGATTGTTGACCATATATTCACGTTATTATATAATTGCATGGTACATGGGTTTCCCGTGTATGGACATGTGATTGTAATGTTCGGAGGGAGGGAAAGAGAAATGTCAAAAACAGTTGTTCGTAAAAACGAATCGCTTGAAGATGCTCTTCGCCGCTTTAAACGTACAGTTTCTAAAACTGGTACTTTGCAAGAATATAGAAAGCGCGAATTTTATGAAAAACCAAGCGTAAGACGTAAGAAGAAGTCTGAAGCAGCAAGAAAACGTAAGTTCTAAAGAGGGTGCGATCATGAGTCTTCATGACAAATTAAATGAAGATATGAAACAAGCGATGAAAAGCAAAGAAAAAGACAGGTTATCTGTCATTCGAATGCTGAAAGCAGCTATTCAAAATGAAGCCATTAAGCTCGGAAAAAAACAATTAACCGAGGATGAAGAATTGACAGTTCTTTCTCGTGAAGTGAAACAACGCAAGGACTCCCTCCATGAATTTGAAAAAGCAGGTCGTGACGACCTTGTAGCAAAAATTCAAAGCGAACTTGTTTTTGTACAAGAATACATGCCTACTCAACTGAGTGAGGAGGAAGTGGAAGCGATTGTCTCTGCTGTTATTGCAGAAACAAATGCCTCTTCGAAAGCAGATATGGGTAAGGTCATGGGTGTACTAATGCCAAAGGTAAAAGGCAAAGCGGATGGCTCATTGGTTAGCAAACTTGTTCAAAAACATTTATCATAATGAAACCCAAAGGCGGAATCGACGTTACGGATGAACGGCCAAATTCGTCACATATTCTGTAGCGAGACCGTTCAGATCCACATCTTGTGGGTCGCCTGAAAAAGCTGATAAGCGATAGCTTGTCAGCTTTTTTTCACCTATTTTGCATCGAAAATCCTCGGTTATCATCACGTAAAGCTTTTTGCATATAATACCTGCAAAAAAAGTATTTTTGAATCCTTTTCTTAGTCTTAGTCGTATGAAAGATAGATATGCTTTGGAAAGGGGGAAAAATGATGAGGAAAGTTTTGATTGCCGTATGTCTCTCTTTAGCTGCCATTCTCGCGTTTGTGCCTGCATCTGCAGAGGGGGAAAACCCTAATGTTTATGTCATACCGATCAAGGAAGATGTGACAAAAGGTCTCGAGAAATATTTGTATCGTGCAATCAATGAAGCGAAGGAAGCCAATGCGGATGTCATTATTTTTGATATGAATACCCCGGGTGGTGCCGTAGATGCGGCAATGGACATTGGTAATCTTATATTAGATACTGATATAAAAACCGTCACATTTATCAATTCTCGAGCCTTATCGGCCGGTTCGTATATCGCCCTTCATACGGATGAAATTTATATGACATCCAATGCGACGATGGGCGCTTCCGCCATAATCAATCAAGATGGCAATACAGCCGGAGAAAAAGCGGAAAGTATGTGGGTTGCTGCAATGGAAGGGGCTGCGAAACAAAAGGGGCGTGATCCTGAAATTGCGAAAGCGATGGCGATCGGAGATGTCTCCCTTCCGGAGCTCAAAAAAGAAGGCGATTTATTGACTTTGGATACGGAAAATGCCTTGAAAGTTGGTTATTCAAAGGGTACGATTAAAAATATGGATGAGCTTTTAACGACATTAGGATATGAAGGAGCAGATACGCAGACAGTTCCAAGTACCTTTGCGGAGTCGTTAGCAAAGTTAGTGACAAATCCGGTTGTTGTACCCATACTATTATCAATTGCTAGCTTAGGTCTTGTATTAGAACTTTATACACCAGGATTTGGTGTCGCTGGTGGGATGGGATTAACAGCCCTCATCCTGTTCTTCTACGGGCATTATATCGCTGGTCTAGCGGGGTATGAAACCACGATCTTGTTTGTTCTCGGAATCATCTTAATTGTTGCAGAGTTTTTCCTTCCAGGAGGAATTGCCGGTCTCTTGGGAGCTGTAGCGATCATCGGCAGTATTATTATGGCGGGGCAGGATACTGTCTATATGGCGATTTCCGTAATCATTGCACTATTCCTTGCTGCGGTGGCCATCATTATTATGATAAAGGTGTTTGGTAAACGAATGAAATTTTTCAAAAAACTCATTTTAACAGATTCTACAAATACGGAGAGCGGCTATGTCTCAAATGTTAATCGACTTGATTTGATTGGTCGAGAAGGAATTACATTGACCGATCTAAGGCCATCCGGTACAGTTGTGGTGGATGATGAGCGGATCGATGTAGTGGCAGAAGGAAGTTATATTGAAGCCAAAACAAAGGTTAAAATTATCAAAGCAGAAGGTTCAAGAATTGTTGTTCGCGAAATATAGCATAAATACATTGATTTAGGGAGGAAAGCATATGTCGATAGATATGATACTTTTGCTGGGAGCCATTGTCGTAGGTATTATTGTTCTTTTAGTGTTATTTACCTTTGTACCGATTGGACTATGGGTTTCAGCTTTAGCAGCTGGAGTTAAAATTGGAATTGTAACATTAATTGGAATGAGATTGCGTCGCGTTATTCCGGGTAGAGTTGTGAACCCACTCATTAAAGCACATAAAGCAGGGATTCAAGTTACAACCAATCAATTAGAGAGTCATTATTTAGCAGGTGGTAACGTGGATCGAGTCGTCAACGCCCTGATTGCCGCACAACGTGCCAATATTGAGTTAACGTTTGAACGTGCTGCAGCGATCGATCTAGCTGGTCGAAATGTATTAGAAGCTGTCCAAATGAGTGTAAATCCGAAGGTCATTGAGACACCGTTTATCGCGGGTGTAGCGATGGACGGGATTGAGGTAAAGGCGAAAGCACGTATCACCGTTCGAGCCAATATTGACCGACTTGTCGGTGGTGCAGGAGAAGATACAGTCATTGCCCGTGTAGGTGAAGGGGTTGTATCGACGATTGGTTCAAGCAATAACCATAAAAAAGTTCTGGAAAACCCGGACATGATTTCAAAAACGGTTTTAACAAAAGGGTTAGATTCAGGAACAGCTTTCGAAATTCTTTCCATTGATATTGCGGATGTGGATATTGGTAAAAATATTGGAGCGCAGTTGCAAACAGATCAAGCGGAAGCAGATAAGAAGATTGCTCAAGCGAAAGCAGAAGAAAGAAGAGCAATGGCTGTAGCCAATGAACAAGAAATGAAAGCCCGCGTTGAAGAGATGAGAGCGAAAGTTGTCGAGGCAGAGGCAGAGGTACCATTAGCAATGTCAGAGGCGCTTAAATCAGGGAAATTGGGTGTCATGGATTATTACTCACTGAAGAATATCGATGCTGATACAGATATGAGAGATTCCATTGGAAAAATGTCCAAACCAAAGAATGACCATAAGGACCAGCAATAACCCTAGTGAAAGGGGGAAATTCCTGTGGAACAATTTATCATTTTTATCATTGTGGCGGTCGTCGGCTTACTTTTTAATCGCAGTAAATTCAATAATCAACGGCAGCAATCTGATCATCCACGACCTGTCCAAACGCCTCCACTGCAAATGGAGGAGGAAGAAGACTGGGAAGAGCCTTCTCCTAGGGAGCAAACTACAAAAGCTAGAACCTTAAAAGAAGCTGCAGATCACCTGAAAGATCAGCCTAATTTCTATAAACATCAAGAAGAGATGGAAGAGAAATTACGAGATCTCAATCGAGAAGAAAAGCTTCATCGTAAAAAGGTAGAAGCTATAAATACCGAAGGATACGATGAAGAGGCGCAGCTGGAATTCGAGTTAAAACAAAAAGATATCCTAAACGGGATCATTATGTCTGAGGTCTTAGGTCCTCCGAGGGCGAGAAAACCTTACAGCAGCAGAAGAAGCTAAAACGCATCTTTAGGTGGAAATGTAGCAACCTACCCCATATAAATTGTAAAAGAAAAGAGACTTCCTGAATGGGGAGTCTCTTTAGCTTACTTCATATTCCTTAACCTACCGATATTTGACTTCTCCATTGCTTCCACAGCAGCTTGGTATTGAGGTCTATTGAAGTCTTTACTGCTCTGCTTATCGATATGAATACCACGCTCATCCATTCCAAGGGTATGCATACTCTGGAGTCCTGCCATTTCTATTGCCATGCCCATAACCTTCTTCCGCAGCCACTGCATCTTGTTTTGTTACATGAATAGTACCAAACGGATGGTTAGGAGGAGCATATATTGAGTAAAGTTTAAGCGGAATATTACCTGTATTGATTATATTGTGCCAAGTTCCAGCAGGTACCATTATTGCAGTATCATCATAGATCTTGCTTTTAAAATTTAATTTATCTTTTCTTTTGCCCATTTGAACAATACCTTGACCTTGTTCAATACGTAAGAATTGGTCAACGTTTGGGTGTATTTCCAAACCGATATCTTCGCCAACGTTCAGACTCATTAAGGTAACTTGCAAATGGGTTCCTGTCCACAATGCGGTACGGTACGTATTGTTTTTCTTTGCAGCTTCATTGATATTAACGACAAACGGTTTTGCTCCATAATCTTTTAATGAAATTCTGGTATCACCATTGTGAAAAGAACTGTTTGCATGTTCCTCAACAGGATTATTCCAATAAACAGACTGTCTACCATAGTTATTCAATGGTACATTAGCATAATAAGGATATTGATGTGGATACATATTTGGATAGTAATACATTTTTCTCAATCCCTTCACAGCTTATCAAATTATCCTATGCACTAGGTTAGGTTAATGTACCTAAATTCAAATTGCTCGGAACATGAAAAAATACAAGCAGATAAGCCACGGTTTTGAATCGTGGCTTATTTTCTACCGTTCTGCAATCGTTCTATGTGAAAAAAGAGTGCCTCTACCTTCTCCATATTCCCTTTAAATTCTAAGATATACCCCAACGTTTTTTTATCATAGTCGTATTTCCACCCAAATATAATCTCACAAGGACAATTATATCAAGTGATTATACATATATCTTTAAAAAAATTCATACACATGAGTGGAAAGGGGGCTCTTTAATGTGAGTAAAAAGTGGTCAAAGAAAATAAAAAATTGGATGACATCGAGAATGGAACTTCCTGCGGATATTATGATGGATCTTCCAAGAGTCACGATGGTCGGAAATTTACATATTTACATTGAAAATCATAAAGGCCTTCTTGTATTTAAAGATAACGAATTGCGATTACTCCTTAAACAGGGGCAATTATTGATAAAAGGGAAATCTTTTGTACTAAAAACTATTCTACCAGAAGAAATCTTACTTGAAGGATATATAGAAGAAGTTCTTTATTTGAATGAATAGGGAGTGGCTTTGGTTGAAAAATAAATGGATCACTTTTTTGACAGGTAGAGTATTAGTGAAGGCAACAGGACAAGGAATGGAACGTTTTATTAATCGACTTGCGCGTTCCGGACTCAGTATATGGAACGTGAGAAGAAACCATGAAGGGACAGTGTTCTTTTATATTACATGGCCTGATCTTCATAAATTACGCCATGCGGCAAGGAAAGCTGATTGCTCCTTTTATTTTATCCGTGGGGAGGGATTGCCCTTCCTATGGAAAAGAACGTTGAAAAATAGCGGATTTCCTATAGGGATTTTACTTTTCTTTGTGCTTATTTTATTTTTATCCAATATTACGTGGGGGATTCAAATCAACGGTGCTGATCCAGAAACAGAGCATAAAATAAGAAAAGAATTATCAAACCTTGGAATTGTCAAAGGATCCATGCATTTGTTTTCTGACAAACCAGATAAGATCCAAAAAAAACTTACAGAAAGAATCGAAAATATTACATGGGTTGGCGTCGAGTTAAGAGGGACAACTTATCATTTTCAAGTTGTGCAGAAAACAGAGCCTGAAAATATAGAGGAGGCAAGCCCTCGGCATTTAGTGGCCAATAAAAAAGCTGTAATTGCGAAAATGTTTGTTGAAAAAGGAAAAGCACTCGTGAAAAAAGACCAATTTGTTGAAAAAGGGCAAATTCTTGTCTCAGGTGAAATTGGCCAGGAAGAAAAGCCAATGCCGATTATTGCCGAGGGGGAAGTTTGGGGATATACGTGGTATAATACTAAAGTTAGCTTCCCGCTTGATACGCCTCTTGAGGTTTTGAGTGGAAAGGAAATGAGAAAGTATTTTTTGAATTTGGGCAAGCTACAATTGCCAGTTTGGGGATTCGCTAAAATTCAATTTCCTAAATATGAAACGGAAATAGAAGATAACGATATCTTTTTCTTAGGAAAAAAACTTCCCATACAATATTCAAAAAAGACGATACGAGAAAAAGAAGCAATTCAAAGGAATTTAAATAAAAAAGAAGCATTAGAGGCGGCAAAAGAACTGGCTAGAAGGGACTTAAAAATGAAAATCCCCCCAGACGCTAGTATCGATAAAGAAATAATTTTGCAAGACAAAGTGGAGAATGGTAAAGTTACATTATCCATTAATTTTCAGGTTTTAGAGAATATAGCTATTGAAAAACCAATCATTCAAGGAGACTGACGAATGTCTGAAGAAAAAACAACAACAAAGATTGCATTAGAAAATGCAGAAGAAGCCTATCTTTTATTAGGAAATGCGGACAGTCACATTCGATTACTTGAGGAAGAATGGAATGTATCGATTGTCACTCGTGGGGAAACGATAACGATTTCAGGAGAAACGACAAATATTGAATTAGTAGAGCATACACTTAGGCAATTATTAAAAGTTATTCGAAAAGGTATTCGAGTGAGCGAAAGGGATGTAACTTACGCTTCTAAAATGGCTAAGGCTGGAAAAGTTGAATATTTTGCTGATCTTTTCGACGAAGAGATTGCACGAAATACGAAGGGAAAAGCTATTCGCGTAAAGACTTTGGGACAACGCGAATATATAGACTCAATTCGTAAAAACGCCCTCGTATTCGGTATTGGGCCTGCAGGGACCGGAAAAACCTATTTGGCCGTCGTGATGGCTGTGAATGCGTTGAAAAAGAATCATGTGAATAAAATCATTTTAACGCGTCCAGCAATCGAAGCAGGAGAAAGTCTCGGCTTTTTGCCAGGTGATTTAAAGGAAAAGGTTGATCCCTATTTACGTCCTTTATATGATGCACTTAACGATGTTTTAGGGGCAGAGCATACCCAACGTTTGATTGACCGTGGAACGATCGAGATCGCTCCTCTTGCTTATATGCGAGGGCGAACATTAGATGATGCATTTGTGATTCTAGATGAGGCACAGAATACGACTCAAGCGCAAATGAAAATGTTCTTGACGCGTCTTGGTTTTGAGTCGAAAATGGTGATTACCGGGGATTCGAGTCAAGTGGATTTACCGAAAGGCGTAACATCTGGCTTGATGACGGCAGAAATTATTTTAAAAGATGTAAAAGGAATTTCTTTCATTCATTTGAATCAAAGTGATGTTGTTCGCCATCCTCTTGTTTCTCAAATTATCCAAGCCTATGAACGCAATGATCCATTACCGCGCTCTTAATCGAGTCATCTTACCGTTTTGCCCCCAAAGGGTAAAACGTTTTTTTATAAGGAATCCTAAAAAAATAATGCTTTCATTTTAAAAAACTGCTATCATTTTAGTAAGCTGAATATCCATCAGCCATTAAGGGGTATGGAGGCCGTTATGAAATTTCACGCATACATCAGTAAAATTCGTTCTTTTCTAAGTTATAAAGTGTTCACAGCATTGATTTATTGTTTATTAGCTTTGGTGCTTTTGTTAATTCTGTACCAGAATATGAAGCCAGAGACGTATGATATGGAAAAATTCCAAGTTGCTGATAAAACGATTCGTTCGCCTAAGACGATAGAAGATGAAATGAAGACTGCGGAAGAGAGAGAAAAGGCAGCAGAAGCTGTTGATAAAGTATATGTGTTTAAAAAAGAGATGGCACAAAATCGCGTTTCTTTACTAACCTCTATTTTTGATTTTGTTTCGGAAACAAACCATGAATCAACTCAAGATGGAAAAGAGGAGGATAAAAAAGATAAGTCAAAAGAAGTTGCCATACAAGACAGATTGAAGGTATTAAAATCGAAATTAACGGGAAATGTGTCGGAAGATATTACAGATGCCATTTCTGATTCGATATTAATTTCACTTTTGCAGGCAAACGAGTCTGATTTGGAAACAACTAAAAATGTCGTGATCCAACATGTGGAATCAGCGATGACGGAAAAAATCCGTGATGATGGCCTAAATGATGCGAAAAAGCTTGTGCAGAAACAAATTAGATCGGCAGGTTTGCCTGAGCCATTGGAAAAGGCAGGAGAAGAGTTGGGACAATATGCCATTGTCCCAAATGATTTATATGATCCAGATTTAACAGAGGAACGGAAGAACCAAGCGATGGCGGAGGTTGAACCAGTCAAAATTTTGCAAGGTCAAATTGTGGTACAAGAAGGACATTTAATTGATCGGGATACATATCGCCAATTGGAACTTTTAGGATTATTAAAAAGTAATCCTACCATAAAGCCTTTAATTGGACTTGTTTTATTTGTTGCCCTTGTCATCGGAGTAATTTATATCTATTTTTCAAAAGTCGATTTACCTGAAGATAAGAAGCAAAATTACCTGTTACTATCAAGTTTCATTTTCATCTCATCCTTAGTCGTGATGAAGATTGTAGGCCTTATCGACGTAGAACTAAATGATATAGCCTTTATTTTCCCAGCAGCGATGGCACCGATGTTAATCAAAATTTTGATGAATGAACGGTTTGCCCTGATTATGGCGATTTTGCTCGCAGTCTGTGGGAGTATTTTGTTTCATGATGGGATCGCAGGAACCATTAATGTTGAGGTCGCCGTCTATATACTCTTTAGTGGGTTAGCAGGTGTTTTGTTTTTATCAGGTCATAATGAAAGAAATCATATTTTACGTGCAGGGATTTTCGTATCCCTTATTAACTTGCTGCTAATTTTGTTTTTAATGCTCGGTGGAAATGGACAATATGCGCCAACAGAATATTTATATTACGCATTATATGCAGTCGTTTCTGGGCTACTTTCGGCCGTTTTTACTATTGGATTAATACCATTCTTTGAGGCTGGATTTGGCATTTTATCAACAATGAGATTAATTGAGCTATCAAGCCCAAACCATCCATTATTGAAAAAGTTATTAACGGAAACGCCAGGCACCTACCACCATAGTGTGATGGTCGCCAATTTAGCAGAATCTGCTTGTGAAGCGATTGGGGCAAATGGTCTTTTAGCAAGGGTTGGTTGTTATTATCATGATATTGGAAAGACAAAAAGACCGCCTTTTTTCATTGAAAATCAATTGAACATTGAAAATCCCCATGACCAACTTCCTCCTGAAACAAGCCGGGATATTATTTTGGCACATACAACAGATGGGGCAGAGGAATTAAGGAAACATAAACTACCGAAAGAAATTGTCGACATTGCTGAACAACATCATGGTACGAGCCTCTTAAAATTCTTTTACTATAAGGCGAAAAAAGAGAATGAAAAAGTGACTGAAAATGAGTTTAGATATCCAGGACCAAAGCCGCAAACAAAAGAAATCGCCATAATTAGCATGGCAGATAGTGTTGAAGCGGCTGTTCGTTCAAAAACAAATCCAACACCAGAAGAGATTCGTACACTTGTTCATCAAATTGCCCAAGATAAATTGCTCGACGGACAGTTTAATGAGTGTGATCTGACTTTAAAAGAAATTGAAAAGGTGAAAAAGGTGTTTTGCGAGACTTTAAATGGCATATTTCATTCACGGATTGAGTATCCTGACATAAAACAACAGAAGGTGATTGATGGTGGCACTCCTAATTGATGCTATAGATGAGACGGGGCAACTAACAGAAGAAAACTTAGGGATGATAGAGAAACTTTTAACGCATGCAGCTGAAGTGGAAGAAATTGATGAAGAAGCAGAAGTTTCTTTAATATTTGTTTCCAACCCAAAAATACAAGAAATAAATAAGGAATATCGCGGGAAAGATCAAGTGACAGATGTGATTTCTTTTGCACTTGAGGAAAGTTTAGAAGGAGAGGTTATGATTCAAGGCACACAACTACCACGTGTTCTTGGTGATATCATTATCTCTCTAGACCGAACAGAGGAGCAAGCCCGTGAATATGGACATTCCTTTAAACGAGAATTAGGCTTTCTAGCTGTTCATGGTTTTTTACATTTGCTTGGATATGATCATATGAACAAAGAGGATGAGGAGCTCATGTTCAATAAGCAGAATGAAATATTGGCAGGTTTTGGTCTTGAAAGATAGGGGGAGTTTTTCTCTAATCCGATTATTATCTGCCTTTAAGTATGCGATACAAGGGATTCAATATGCAGCTAAATCAGAAAAAAACTTTCAAATTCATCTTTTTGCTGGATCGGTTGTGATCATGCTATCTTTTTTTCTAAGACTTGATAAAATCGAGTGGATTTTTATGATGATCTCTATTTTCGGCGTAATGGCTTTAGAATTAGTAAATTCTGCGATGGAAAGGGCTGTTGATTTAGCGACGGACAAAATCCATCCCTTAGCAAAGCAGGCTAAAGACTTAGCGGCTGCTGCGGTGTTAATCTATACGCTCATGGCCGTTTTAATTGGCGTCCTTATCTTAGGTCCGAAAATGATCCAGCTCTTTTATTAGAACTCCTAAGTGTAGACAAAGTCAATTTTGACTTTGTCTACACTTTTTTAAAAGGAAAACCCTTTACGAATGAATTTCCCAGACTATATTCACGCTTTAACTGGTACATTCACACAATTTCCGTCTTCAGGATAAAAAAACCGATGCAAGAATTTGAATGTGTTAAGCAGGTGCGGTAAAATAATTTTACGGTCATTTCCGGCGATGAAATGGAAATGTTCAAAAAACTTTCTTGAAAATGATAACTTTTTGATCGATTTGTAGTAAAATAAGTTATGAAAGATGAGGAGAACTATTTGAATATGGAACAATTGGTAGAAGCAGCAAGTCAGGCAAGAGAACGAGCTTACGTTCCCTATTCTCGATTTGCGGTTGGAGCAGCTGTTTTAACCAGAGATGGAAAGGTCTTTGCAGGATGCAATATTGAAAATGCATCTTATGGGATGACGAACTGTGCAGAACGGACAGCGATTTTTAAAGCAATCTCTGAAGGTGAAACAGAATTTACTAAATTACTTGTAATTGCCGACACGGCCCGGCCTGTGCCTCCATGCGGAGCATGTCGTCAAGTTTTAGCGGAGTTCTGTCCAAGGGATATGATCGTTATTTTAACCAATCTCCAAGGAGATCAACAACAAACAACAGTCGAGGAACTATTGCCATTTGCATTTACAGCGGAGGATATGCACGATGAATCGTAATGAAGAAAAAAAAGTTTTTAAATCTGGTTTTATTTCTATCATTGGTAGACCGAATGTAGGGAAATCGACTTTTTTAAATCGGGTCATCGGTCAAAAAATTGCCATTATGAGTGATAAACCACAAACGACAAGAAATAAAGTGCAAGGTGTTTTAACAACAGATGATGCGCAAATGATTTTTATAGACACCCCAGGTATTCATAAGCCAAAGCATAAATTAGGCGATTTCATGATGAAAATTGCAGTGAGTTCCTTAAAAGAAGTAGATCTCATTTTATTTATGGTGAATGCCGAAGAAGGGTTTGGACGAGGAGAAGAGTTTATTTTAGAAAAACTAAGTGCAATCCAAACGCCAGTTTTTCTTGTGATCAATAAAATTGATTTGATTTCTCCAGATATGCTTTTAACCATTATAGACACATATAAAGAAAAATATGATTTCGCAGAAATTATTCCGATTTCCGCAATCGAAGGAAATAATGTTGAACGTCTGCTCGAACAAATTCAGATGCGACTTGACGAGGGTCCCCAATTTTATCCTGCAGACCAGGTTACTGATCATCCCGAAAGGTTCATTGTATCGGAATTGATCCGTGAGAAAGCGCTTCATTTAACGAGAGAAGAAGTGCCACATTCCCTTGCTGTTATGATTGATAAAATGGAAAGTCGTAAAGGAAAAGAAATGATTGATGTCATGGCGACAATTATTGTTGAAAGAGATTCGCAAAAAGGAATTATTATCGGAAAACAAGGGAATATGTTAAAGGAAATTGGTATGCGAGCCAGAGAGGATATCGAAAAATTACTTGGTTCAAAAGTTTATTTAGAATTGTGGGTAAAAGTTCAAAAGGATTGGCGAAATAAAGCGTTCCATTTACGTGATTATGGTTTTACAGAAGAGGAATATTGAGACACATTGATCATTTTGACAAATTTTATGCAGTATGGCTTTAAGAGATAATGAGAAAATAATCTTATTCGGCTTTATCTTTAGAGAAGGCGAAAAATGATTGATCACTTGGAAAGGCGGGAATTTTAAAATGTATGAATTCACGTGGAAAGTTTTCAAAGAAACAGGTAATGTCAATACGTATCTGCTTCTAAAAGAACTTGAAAAAGAAGAGCATTTGAATATTCTGCCATGTGGGGAAAATCCGGACGAAGCAGACTGCACACAAGTGACTTAAGCGTGTGAATTATCCCAGAATGCTGTGAATACAGTGAAAGGGGATAAACAATTAATGGTCAATAAATTTGAAGGTATTGTCATTCGAACGACAGATTATGGGGAATCAAATAAAATTGTGACAATCTACACGAGAGAGGCTGGAAAAATCGCTGGAATGGCTAGGGGAGCTAAGAAACCGAGTAATCGGTTATCCAGCGTTTCCCAGCTCTTTACATACGGATATTTTGTTATTAGCGGAACAAGAGGTTTAGGAACGATTCAACAAGGAGAAATGATTTCATCCCTTCGCTATATAAGAGAAGATATTTTTAAAACAGCTTATGCCTCTTATATTGTCGATCTGCTTGATAAGGGTACCGAAGAAAAAGAGAGTAATCCATTTTTATTTGAGTTACTTTATCAAACATTGATCTACATTAATGAAGGGTATGATCCTGACATTGTCACGAATATATTCGAAATGAAAATGCTGAATGTATTTGGATTATACCCTGAGATGAATCACTGTGTTCTTTGTGGAAATACTGAATCTCAATTTGGTTTTTCTATTAAAGAAAATGGGTTAATTTGCCAAGACTGTTTTCAAAAGGATCCCCATTTTTTTCCTGTCTCACAAAATACGATAAAGTTGTTAAGATTATTTTATTTCTTTGATATCCATCGACTAGGATCCATTTCAGTAAAAGAGAGAACGAAAAAAGAACTTCGAGACGTTATTTCCACTTATTATGATGAATATTCTGGTCTAAACTTGAAAACAAAACGCTTTTTAGATCAATTGGGGAGTTGGAAGAATCAATTAAGTGACTAATTTTCTAATCTCAAAATGAGTAAATATTGACTTTTACGCAAATTTCAGCTATTTTCTTCTTATAAGAAAAATTATTCAGGCTGTGAAGAAGGAAAAAAGTAGCAGAAACGATTTCATTTTAGCGACCCCGGGATGGTGAAAGCCGGGTATGAAACTTCTGTGAACGGCATTCCTGAACAGCGATTGAAAAAGTTGGCTACTGATGTAGCAAATAGGGTGGAACCGCGGGTAAACTCTCGTCCCTATGCTTAAGAAGCATAGAGGATGGGAGTTTTTTGATATTTAGACTGGACTTTCTAAATTGAATAGGAAGTATAAAATTTTGGCTAATGCATGATCTAGCTCCAGCGCCCAGCGACTAGCAAACTTTCGGTGCCTTCCTACGATAAGTCAACATCGATTCACCCTTCGGGTTCATCGTGTTTCCTTTATCTCGTCAGGCCCCTAAAAAGTTTGTACGTCGCTAAACGGGCGCTTACGCTTTACTAATTTAAATGGAGGCTGAAAAGTAGTGAATATTCAAGAAATGATTTTGACCTTACAAAAACATTGGTCAGACTATGGATGCATTCTTATGCAGGCGTATGATGTAGAAAAGGGAGCGGGAACGATGAGTCCTTATACTTTTTTAAGGGCTATTGGCCCTGAGCCTTGGAATGTGGCCTATGTAGAGCCATCTAGAAGACCAGCAGACGGTCGCTATGGAGAAAATCCAAATCGATTATATCAACATCATCAATTTCAGGTCATTATGAAACCATCTCCAGACAATATCCAAGAAATGTACTTAGATTCTTTAAAAGCGCTTGGGATTGATCCATTAGAACATGATATTCGTTTTGTAGAAGATAATTGGGAGAATCCTTCTCTCGGTTGTGCCGGTCTTGGATGGGAAGTGTGGCTCGATGGGATGGAAGTCACGCAATTTACTTATTTTCAACAAGTGGGTGGATTGGAGTGTAAACCAGTCTCAGTGGAATTAACCTATGGCATCGAAAGGTTAGCTTCTTACATTCAAGATAAAGAAAATGTATTTGATCTGGAATGGACGAATGGCTTTACAATCCGAGATATCTTTTATCAACCAGAATTTGAACATTCCAAGTATGCATTCGAAACATCGAATCAAAAAATGTTATTTGATCTGTTTAACACGTATGAAGCGGAAGCTAAAGAGCAAATGGAGCATGGTTTAGTACATCCTGCTTATGATTATATTCTAAAGTGTTCCCATGTTTTTAATTTACTGGATGCAAAAGGAGCTATCTCCGTAACAGAAAGAACAGGGTATATAGGGAGAATGAGAAATATGGCTAGACAAGTTGCCAAAACCTTTTATGAGGAACGGGAAAAACTTGGTTTTCCAATTCTAAAGCAAAAGGAGGAAGCCCGTCATGAGTAGTCGTGATTTATTGCTGGAAATTGGTCTTGAAGAAATTCCTGCCAGATTTGTATTAGATGCTATTGACCAATTACAGGGAAAAATAAAAGAATGGTTAACGGAAAGAAAAATAGAATTTGGCGAAGTTCGGGCATTCTCGACCCCAAGAAGATTAGCGGTTCTCGTATCCCATGTTGCTGAATCCCAACAAGATACGGAATTAGAAGTGAAGGGACCGACAAAGAAAATAGCTCTTGATCAGGAGGGGAATTGGTCAAAGGCAGCAGTAGGGTTTTCAAAATCTCAGGGAGCCCAAGTAGATGATATTTTCTTTAAAGAAATAAAAGGTGTGGAATATGCTTTCGTCCAGAAATTTGAAAAGGGGCAAGCAACAGAGCAAATCTTACCGGATCTGAAAGAAATTATTACTTCGCTTCATTTTCCAAACAATATGCATTGGGGTAATTTAAGCATGCGCTATATTCGCCCCATCCGCTGGATAGTAGCTTTATTTGGCCAAAATGTGATTCCTTTCAATATCGCAAATATAGATGCGGGTAACAAAACGTATGGACATCGTTTCTTAGGGAATGAAATTCATTTAACATCACCAAAAGATTATGAGCAATTATTACTTAGCCAATATGTGATCGCAGACTATGAAAAAAGAAAAACAGCAATCGAAGAACAAATCGCCAAACTAGCGGAAGAACATCAATGGGTTATTCCAATTGACCAACCGTTATTAGAAGAGGTTACAAATCTTGTTGAGTATCCAACGGCATTTTATGGCTCTTTTCAAAAAAGTTTCCTTGAATTGCCGAAAGAAGTTTTAATTACGTCTATGAAGGAACACCAACGCTATTTTCCAGTAGAAGATCAAGATCATCATTTACTCCCTTATTTTATTGCTGTTCGAAATGGTGATCATCGAGAATTGGAAAAAGTGATGAAGGGGAACGAAAAAGTACTGAGGGCTCGTTTGCAAGATGCGGACTTCTTCTATCATGAAGATCAAAAACTGACGATTGAGCAAGCACTAAAGAAGTTAAATCATATTGTTTACCATGAAAAGCTTGGAACACTTTCAGAAAAAGTAAAAAGAGTAACATGGATTGCAAAAGAAATCGCTCATACACTAGATGTTACAGACGTGGAGCACGCTTTAATTAGCAGAGCAGCTGAAATTAGCAAATTTGATTTAGTGACGAATATGGTTGACGAATTTCCGGAATTACAGGGAATTATGGGTGAAAAATATGCTTTGCTTCAAGGTGAGAAACCCGAGGTCGCTCAAGCGATCAAGGAACACTACCAACCAATTCATCCAGAAGATCCAGTTCCTAGTTCGATGATTGGCTCAGTTATAAGCATAGCGGATAAATTGGATTCGATCGTTTCTTCCTTTTCAATCGGCTTAATTCCAACTGGTTCACAGGATCCTTATGCTCTTAGACGACAAGCGGCAGGGATTGTAAAAATATTACAGGTAAAAAACTGGAATGTGACCTTACCAGCCCTTTTAGAAATAGCCCTAAAAGGGAGTCAACAAGAAAATAATCAAGAAGTTTACCAACAACTTAAAAAGTTTTTCAGACTAAGATTGAACTATTTATTAGAAGAAAAAGGAATTCGCTATGACATTGTGGAAGCTATATTAGACAGCGAGTGGACTAGTATTCCACAAATCCTGCAAAGAGCTGAAGTGCTGGAGAGCAACAGCCAGCAACCAGATTTTAAAGCTGTTGTTGAGTCGTTATCAAGAGTATTAAATATTGCAAGTAAAGCAGAAGAAACCACATTCGTTGATCAAAAGCTTTTTGAAAACGAATATGAAAAGACATTGTATAAAGAATGGCAACAGGTAGAAGATCTTATAAAACATGCAGACTCTGTGGAAGCTCATTATCAAGCACTAGCCGCACTAGAACCGATGATTTCAAGCTATTTTGATCATACAATGGTCATGACAGAAAACGAATCAGTGAAAAGAAATCGCTTGGCGCAAATGAAAAACTTAGCTAAACTCATCTATCAATTCGCAGATATGAACAAAATAATCGTGAAGTAATGCCAAAAGCTAAATTAAAGGCTATCACCATGTGGTGATAGCCTTTCAAAGGGGATGTGTAATAGGTGACAGAACCTATCATTTATGTAGTATCGGATTCTGTAGGGGAAACAGCTGAACTTGTAACAATCGCTGCTTTAAGGCAGTTTAATGGTTCGGACGCCTTAATTAAACGTTATCCATATATCGAGAATACGGAGGATATTGATCAAATCATTTCAAGAGCTATAAAGGATCAAGGCATGATTGTTTATACACTAGTGAAACCAGAAATAAGAGAATATATGAAAAAGATGACCCACCTTCATCAGATTAATGGCATTGATATTATGGGTCCCCTAATGGATAAATTTGAAAAGAAGTTTGAAAGAGCTCCATTAAATGAACCCGGTTTAGTAAGAAAGTTAGATGAAGATTATTTTAAACGGATTGAAGCGATTGAATTTGCCGTTAAATATGATGATGGACGTGACCCTCGGGGATTATTAAGGGCTGATATTATTCTAATTGGCGTTTCAAGAACCTCAAAAACACCTTTATCCCAACACTTAGCTTTAAAAAGCATTAAAGTAGCCAATGTTCCAGTTCTTCCTGAAATAGATCCTCCAAAAGAGTTATTTACTGTTGATCCTAAAAGATGTATTGGTTTGAAAATTAGTCCAGAAAAATTGAATCATATCCGCCGAGAGAGATTAATCGCGTTAGGATTAAATGATAATGCAAGTTATGCGAACATCGAAAGAATAAAAAAAGAGTTGGAGTATTTTGATTTAATCTCCCGAAAAATCGGATGCACGATTATTGATGTTACGAATAAGGCGGTTGAGGAAACCGCTAATCTGATTATTAGTTATATGAATCACAAAAAAAGCTAGACTCTTCAGTTGTTAATCATGGCAAAACAACTAAATTTAAGCTATAATATAAATTTGTGTTTAATAAATACTTGGAAAAAGGTTTAGAGCTAAACTTTTAGGAATACACTAGGGACAATGGAAAATTACCTAGGACGGGAAAAAACGACATGTTTCCTTAAATACTTTTCATAATAAGAAGGAATCAACGGAGTGATGTAGAATTATAGAGAGTAAACGCATATTTGTTGATGCAGATGCATGTCCTGTTAAAACAGAAATAAAGAAAGCTGCAGATCAATACGGTTGGCATGTTTGCTTTGTTGCTTCCTATGATCATAAACCAACTGATTTAAATGATAGAGAAGATTGGGTGTTTGTAGATCCTGGAAGAGATTCCGCGGATCTCTATATTTTAAATCATATTCATCCGAACAATCTGTTGATTACACAGGATATAGGTTTAGCTAGCCTAGCGATCGTGAGAAATGTTCATGTGATCTCACCACGTGGGAAAACCTTTAAAGAAGACTCTATTCAAACTGCCCTTGATTTTCGCTACTTATCTGCATTGGAGAGAAAAAAAGGGAACTACGGTAAGGGGCCTAAAATGTTTACTGATGATGATCGGAATAGGTTCATAAAAACTCTTTGTGAATTGTTGTCGAATTTTGAAGGAGAATCAGCATTTAAGTCGAATTAATATTAAATGACGAAAACATTTATTTTGCTATTTTCATTGCCATGGAGGATGTTTGAAGACTAGATAAAAATGAAAAAATTCATCATCCCTTTCATCCTTTTTTGAACATCCTCTTGAAGAGATAATAAGTTTAATTTTAATAGATGGAGATGGACTTTGTGGCAAGGATTCCTGAGGATAAGATTGCCGAGATAAAACAATCGGTTGACATCGTTGATGTGATTAGTGAATACGTTCAGCTAAGAAAACAAGGCCGTAATTATTTTGGACTATGTCCTTTTCATGGTGAAAATACTCCATCATTTTCTGTTTCACAGGACAAGCAAATCTTTCATTGCTTTGGTTGTGGAATGGGAGGAAATGCTTTTTCTTTTATTATGGAAATGGAGGGGATCTCTTTTCAAGAAGCGGCCGAAAAGGTTGCTGCTAAGGGAAATATAGAACTTCAAATAGATCCCAACACTTATAACCATAATCAAAGTTCTTTACCTCCCGATCAAGCTGAGATGATAAAGGCACATGAATTGCTGACTAAATTCTACCATCATCTGCTCTTGAACACCAATGAAGGAACCGATGCTCTTCATCATTTACTTGAAAGAGGTTTTACCAAGGAGAGTATCCAAAAATTTAATATTGGCTATTCTTTGCCTGAATGGAATTTCGCAGTGAATTATTTAGAAAAGCATGGATTTTCCTTGGAAACTATGGAAAAAGCCGGATTGCTAGCTCGGCGGAATAAAGATCAAGCTTTTGTTGACCGATTCCGTAATCGAATTATGTTTCCGCTGCTAAATGAAAAAGGGAAAATTGTTGCATTTTCAGCAAGGGCCCTTTCAGACGAAGATCATCCAAAGTATTTAAATACTCCAGAGACAGTACTTTTTCATAAAAGCTCACTTTTGTACAATTTCTATCAAGCAAGGAGTCATATCCGTAGGCTTGGATATACAGTATTATTTGAAGGTTTTGCGGATGTAATATCTGCCGATCGAGCGGGAGTTTCCAATGGGGTAGCCCTTATGGGTACAGCCTTAACGGAAAGACATATTCAGTTGTTGAAACGATTATCGAATACAATTGTCCTTTGTCTGGATTCGGATGATGCAGGGGTGGAGGCTGCTTTTAAATCAGGTTCTTTACTAGAAAAGTACGGCATGAATGTGACCGTAGCTCAATTGCCTGATAAATTAGATCCTGACGATTACATTCAGCAATACGGAGCGGAAAAGTTCCGTGAGGATGTAATAGGGAATGCCCAAACATGGATGGCTTTTAAGTTGTTTTATTTTCGGAGAGGAAAAAACCTTCAAAATGAGGGGGATTTACTTGATTTTATCGATAGGGCCATCATAGAAATAGCCAAGCTAGGGAACGCTGTAGAACGGGATATGTATATAAGACAGTTGTCTGAAGAATTTACTCTGTCTCTTGAAGCTTTAATGTCCCAACTAAATGAGCGGGTCCAACCCACTGCCATGAAAGAAATGGAGAAGCAACAGGCAGAGGAGCGACGATCGGAACCTCCAAAAGCAGATCTTCCTAGGCAACAACGATTGCCAGCAATCGCATTAGCTGAAAGGCAACTCATTGCCAAAATGATGCAACAAGAGGAATTAGTTTACCGAATCATGGAAATGATGGGGGATGGAGCTTTTCATTATGACGAGCATCAAGCGATTGTTACCTATCTGCTTGGCTATTATGAGGAAGGAAATAAACCTGACTCTAGTCTATTTATGAATTATCTTCCAGATTTAAAATTACAAAAAATTGTTTCTGAAATAGAGATGTTGGCTGTTGATCATGAATATAGTGAGAAAGAGTTAAATGATTACGTGAGCCATGTGTTGAAATATCCTAAATTGTTAATGATAAAAGAAAAGCAAGCAGAACAAAAAGCGGCTGAACGAAAGAAAGAATTTGGAAAAGCAATAGAATTGGCTAAGGAAATCCTAGAATTACGCCGATCTCTTTAACTTTATTTTGCTTAATACCTTACTTCAATGAGTAAACAATATATTTTACGCTGTAAGAGCAAACCTTTGTTAAAAAGAATTTTACAAAGCTAAAATGGCATTAATCTACGCATGAAGCACCATGTTAGCCTTAATGTTGGAAGGAGGAAAATGCATGGCTGAAAAATCAGCTCGTTCCACTGAAACTGAACTTACTGTAGATCAAGCGAAAGAGCAATTGATTGAACAAGGTAAAAAAGTTGGAACTTTAACATATGAAAAAATTGGAGAGAAACTAGGTCATTTTGACTTAGATTCTGATCAACTGGATGAATTTTATGAGCATTTAACGGATCAAGGGGTAGAATTAGTCGAGGATTCCGCTGAAGATGAGGATCCAAATGTTAGTGATATTCAAAAAGAAAACGAGGAAGAATTTGATTTAAATGATTTAAGTGTTCCTCCTGGTGTGAAAATTAATGACCCTGTGAGAATGTATTTGAAAGAAATAGGACGTGTAGACCTTCTGTCAGCAGAAGAAGAGGTTGAGTTGGCTAAGCGGATCGAACAAGGTGACGAGGAAGCTAAGAAACGGTTAGCTGAAGCGAATTTGCGACTTGTTGTAAGTATTGCAAAGCGTTACGTAGGCCGCGGCATGCTGTTTCTAGATTTGATCCAAGAAGGAAATATGGGTCTCATTAAGGCGGTTGAGAAATTTGATTATGATAAAGGTTTCAAATTTAGTACCTATGCAACATGGTGGATTCGTCAAGCTATTACGAGAGCTATTGCCGACCAAGCGAGAACGATTCGGATTCCTGTGCATATGGTTGAAACAATCAATAAACTGATCAGGGTGCAACGTCAGCTATTACAGGATTTAGGCCGTGAACCAACTCCAGAAGAAATTTCTGAAGAAATGGATATGACACCAGATAAAGTCCGTGAAATATTGAAAATAGCACAAGAGCCTGTTTCCTTAGAAACACCAATTGGAGAAGAGGATGATTCCCATTTAGGTGATTTTATTGAAGATCAAGAAGCAACATCACCATCAGAGCATGCTGCTTATGAACTTTTGAAAGAACAGCTAGAGGACGTATTAGACACATTGACAGACCGAGAAGAAAATGTGCTAAGACTTCGTTTTGGACTTGATGATGGTCGTACACGCACGCTTGAAGAAGTAGGGAAAGTTTTTGGTGTTACAAGGGAGCGTATAAGACAAATTGAGGCCAAAGCCCTTAGAAAATTAAGACATCCTAGCAGAAGCAAGCGACTAAAAGACTTTTTAGAATAATCCCGATCATTTGACAGGTTTACTTCTGGTTCGGAAGTAAACTTTTTCTTTGCTAAGGAGGATGGGCAGAACTAAGGAAAAAAAGAAATGGATTGTTATGCTCCAATCGAGACAGATATATCTAGTTAATTAAAAAACTTTTTTACCTTTAGACTTTTGCTCATTTCCCCTTTTCTAACAATAACATAAAAAGGGGGCAACTCCTTATGAAGGATGACAAAAAAACCGTCCTTTTAAATGAAATCCATTTCTGGAAGGAAAATAAAATTCTTCCAGAGCATTACTGTGATTATCTTATCGCGTTGTATACACAAGGAGATGAAAGCCAACAGCCGAAAAAACGAAAAAGAAACAAGAAAATATTTCAGTGGGAAGCTATTTTGCCATTATTACTGTTAATCTGTATTGTAGGAATGGCTGTAATAACATATATTACAGCTATTTCATTTGGAATGCAAACGCTTTTCTTGTCTATTTTTGTCGTCATCCTTATTTTTAGTTGGTTTTATTTTCGTAAAAAAAATCTAAATCCTATGCTCGTCTATATTACAGCCGCTTTTTTATTACTTTTTTATACCGTTCAAATCAATGGAGCTTTTTTTGAAAATAAGACAATGAGCTTATATTGGCTTCTACTAGCAAATTGTATCATCTGGATGATCAGTGGGTTAGTCGGAAAAAAGCTATTCTTTACTTTATCAGGTTTTATTGCCATGGTATTTTTAATCCTATTAATTATCATTTAGGGTAGCCTTTTTGGGCTAAATATTGAATAATACATGAATTTTACTGCAAAAGCTTTTACTTTTTGCCTATTTCGAGTAAAATAGAGTTGTTTGAAGCATAATTTATATTATATACATAGTGATCTGACAAGGAGGGCTTAAGTAGTGAAACGTAATCCACTCGTTCCCTATTTTTTAATTTTCGCAATGGGATTTGTTATCATTTTTTTCCTCGGGATTAAAGGGATTGGGGATGCTAAAGAAATAGCTAATGAAGGAGAAGAGGGCGGCGAAGAAGAAGTCGCTTTTGAACCTGAAGAATTTGCAAATAAAACATGTATTAGTTGTCACGGAGAAAATCTAGAAGGTGCCAGCGGTCCTTCCCTTCATGGAACTGGACTTTCCAAAGAAGAAGTCGCCGATATTTTACAAAATGGTAAAGGCAGTGCAATGCCAGCGGGGTTGGTTCCTCCGGATAATATTGATGCAATGGCCGAATATGTCTCAAATCTAAAATAATGAATAAGAAGAGTTCTTTGCATTTTGCAAAGAACTCTTTTAACTTTAGACCTGCAGGACACAGGTCACAAAGGCGAAGTGATTGACGTCGCGCATTTAGCCTTTGATCTTAGGCCTACAGGATGTAGGTCACAAAGGCGTTGCGACAGGACGTCGCGTATTTAGCCTTTGATCTTATATATAAGGTGATGGAATGAATATTGAAAAACTCTCCAAAAGATTGGAAACAGTTGTTTCTTTTATTAAACCGAATATGAAAATTGCCGATATTGGTTCAGATCATGCATACTTGCCATGTTATGCTGTGAAAAAGGGCATTGTTCCTTATGCCATTGCTGGGGAAGTCGTTGAAGGACCATATCAATCTGCCCTTAAACAAGTAGAGGCGGCCAACCTCACGGATAGAATTTCAGTCCGAAAAGGAAATGGTTTAGAAGTTCTCCAATCCACTGATCAAGTAGATTGTATTGTCATTGCTGGTATGGGTGGCGCTTTAATTACAGAGATATTAGGGGCTGAGAAGCAAAAATTAGCTTCTGTAAGCCGTTTGATCCTTCAGCCTAACATAGCAGCCGAAAAGGTACGAAAGTGGCTCTATGAGCAAAACTGGCAGCTTGTAGATGAACGGTTAATTGAAGAAGAAGGAAAATATTATGAAATTCTTGTAGCGGAACCTGGTAACCCGACGCTTCCTTATACGAATTTAAGCAAGGAATTTTTATTGGGACCATACTTATTGAAAAAGAGAAACATTCATTTTAAGGAAAAATGGCAGGCTGAGTTACGAATCTGGGAAAAAGTATTACAAGAATTGAACAAGGCAGAAAAGAATGAAGAAACAGAAGCAAAAAAGGCAGCATTAATCCAAAAAATAAAAATGGTGAAGGAGGAGTTAATATGAAGGAAGTGAAAGTAGGCCAGATTATTCAATTATTTGAACAGTTTTCTCCTCAGAAGTATGCGTTTGAAGGGGATCCAATCGGCTTACAAGTGGGTTCATTTCAGAAGCCTGTGAAAAATATTATGATCGCTTTAGATGTGTTAGAGAATGTTGTCGACGAGGCGATTGAAAAAGCGGTTGATTTGATTATTGCTCATCATCCGCTGATCTTTCGACCGATGAAAAAGATTCAAACGGATCAGTCACAAGGTAGAGTGGTGGAAAAGCTTCTAAAACATGATATTACAGTGTATGCCGCCCATACAAACTTAGATATAGCAAAGGGTGGCGTAAATGATATGTTAGCTCAAGCTCTACAGCTTGAAAATACTTCTGTTCTTGTTCCAACCTATGAACAGCAATTAAGAAAGTTAGTTGTATATGTACCGTTTGAACATGAGGAGCAAGTACGTGTTGCCTTGGGAGAAGCCGGAGCTGGAGCAATTGGGGATTATAGTCATTGTTCCTTCTCAGCAGAAGGGACGGGGAGATTTTTACCAGGCGATCATACAAACCCACATATTGGTCAGCAAGGGAAGTTAGAGGCTGTTCAAGAAGTGAAAATAGAGACTGTCTATCCTGTTGAAACGGAGAAAAAAATTATCTCAGCCATGTTGAGAGCACACCCTTATGAGGAACCAGCCTACGATCTCTACAACCTTGCTTTAAAAGGGGAGGAGCTTGGACTGGGAAGAATCGGGGAGTTAAAAGAAGCAATGTCCCTTCGAGATTTTGCCCTGTTTGCTAAAGAAGTTTTAGATTCACCTGGAGTGCGAGTAGTAGGCAATCTTGATGACAAAATAGAAAAAGTGGCTGTATTGGGCGGAGATGGCAACAAATACTTCTCTAAAGCGAAATTTAAAGGGGCAGATGTGTATGTCACAGGCGACTTCTATTATCATACAGCTCATGATGCGATGAATATGGGCTTAAATATTGTCGATCCTGGTCACAACGTTGAAAAAATTATGAAGAAGGGTGTATCGGAAATTCTCAGGAAAGAATGTGAAAGTAGTCAACTTGATGTGAACATATTTCCATCTGAGGAAGACACAAACCCATTTGTTTTTTTATGAAAATTCCCGATCACAAAACAAAAACACAAAATTCATAACGAATTTTGTGTTTTTCTATCACCTGGTAGTAAGTGATGTTTTTGTAATTCTTGGTAAGATTTTATTTAAAGGTACTTTGTGTTCGCGCTCCCATGTAGTCTGATCAGAGGGATCAAATTGTTCTACGAACTTCATTACTTCACGGACTATTGGTGTCGGAGTAGAGGCTCCAGCCGTAATCGCTACTGTTTCGGCATTTAAAATCCATTCAATTTGAATTTCTGAGACATCTGATATTCGGTAGGCAGGTGTGCCGGCGATTTCTTTCGATACTTGTGCCAAGCGGTTCGAATTATTACTCATTGGGTCACCGACTACAATCAGTACATCCGCTTCACCTGCTTGTTCTGCCACTGCCTCTTGTCTTACTTGGGTGGCAAGACAAATTTCTTTATGCTGTTCGACATGTGGATATTTTTCTCGCACTTTATTCATGATCGCTTGAACATCCCATTGACTCATTGTCGTTTGATTCGTTACAATAACTTTTTTATTTTGAATGTCTAATTTTTCTACATCCTCCAGTGTTTCAACTAGATGGACGATATGGGGAGCAACACCAATAGCTCCTTCTGGCTCTGGATGTCCTTTTTTACCAATATAAATGACGTGATAGCCTTCTTTTTCTTTTTCTTTGATTAAGTCATGGGTGACCGTTACATCAGGACAGGTTGCATCAATGGTTGTGAGTCCTTTTTGCTTCGCTAGTTCGCGCACTTCCGGGGAAACTCCGTGAGCAGTAAAAATAACAGTGCCATGATCCACTTTTTCTAAGATTTCTTTCCGATTAGGTCCATCTAATGTAATGATTCCATCTTCCTCAAATGCGTCAGTGACATGTTTATTATGAACAATCATCCCTAAAATGTAGATGGGACGCGGTAACGTCTTATCCAAAGAAGCATTACGAGCAATGACCATGGCATCAACAACACCATAACAATAACCTCGTGGGGTAATCTTAATAACTTTCATCCCAATCCTCCTGACTGAGGCTTTAGCCTGTAATCTATTAAACTTCATCCCTATTATAAAGGACATCTATAAAAAAGCCAAACTCAGGAGGCCAATAGGATGTTGGTTAGAATAGCGTTATACAGGATGTATGAGTGCAGACGAAGCGCCAGGCCGGCGCAGTTCATCCTTATTCATCCTTATTCATCCTTAAAACGCTATTACGATGGGATATATAATTTTGGTACCGATTCTCCCTTCTTCCGCTCTTTCTCACGGGGGACCGTTTCTGTTTTCTTACTTTTTTCCGTTTTTGCTTCTTTACTTTTTTCTTTTTTCTGTTCATCTGTGCTTTCATTTGAGCTTTCATCTAGTAGTATATCATCTATTGATTGTTTTTCTGTAGTGGTTGATTCATCTTTAGCCTCATCATTCCCGGATGATGTTAACCCTTGATAAATCTTCCACATTGCGGGAAGATTTCTTACCATTGGTCCGTATTGTTGTATAATTGGTCCGATTTGTTGCGCTGTATTTAACACATTCTGAGTTTTCCCTAAGAAATTACCGATCGTTTGCGGATTCGTAAGCCCCTGAAGTAGGGATGGTTGAGCTCCTCCAGCCCTGGTAAACATGGATGCGGCTTCAGGTGCAGCCTGTCTGGAGAATAATCTTGCTAATAACCCTCTATTTGCTGATAAGCCTGGTTGCTGACCGAAAGACGGCATCCCTCTCATCATCCCTCTAGGACCTGGACCAAACATTCCTGATTGACCGATACCACGTGCAGGCCAACCCATTCTTGTTGGGGGCATCGGACCCGGATTACGTAATGCCAAATAAATGACCTCCTTCCTACAGCTAATTTATGCAACTATCCAAGAAAAGTTTGGATAATCGCCAGCATTAAAGGCCAATATTTGTGAATCTCTTGTTAATCGTTTATAATTATCTCTTTGAGATGATCCTTATTAGGAAGTGAAAAAATGAACCATGACTTTAAGCAATTTCATTTGCAACCATTTATTATACGCGCCATTGAGAAAATCGGATTTCGCCAACCTACCGAAATCCAGCAAAAAATGATTCCTCTCATTTTACAGGGACATAGCGCCATTGGTCAGTCCCAAACAGGTACAGGGAAAACACATGCTTATCTCTTGCCTATTGTACATTCGATCAAACCGGAGCAAAAACATGTTCAAGCTGTTATTACGGTACCAACTAGAGAATTAGCTGATCAAATATATCAAGAGATTTTAAATATTTTGCAATATGATGAAACAGAGTCTATTACCGCCAAGCGTTTTATTGGTGGTACAGATAAACAAAGGGATGTAGGAAGATTAAAGGAGCAGCCGCATATTATTGTGGGGACGCCGGGGCGAATTCACGATTTGATTAGAGAAAATGCTCTTTATGTTCATAAAGCAAACATGCTCGTAGTGGATGAAGCTGATCTTATGCTTGATATGGGTTTCCTACACGATGTAGATCAAGTTGCTGCCAGAATGCCAGAAGATTTGCAAATGCTTGTGTTCTCGGCCACCATTCCTGAAAAAATAAAACCTTTTTTAAAGAAATATATGGAAAATCCGAAATTTGAACAAGTGAATCCTGAAAATATAACGGCCGAAAACATTGAACATATTTTAGTCCCACTTAAAAGTCGGGAAAAGGTAGAACTGATCCATGACATGCTGCAATCATATAATCCATATTTGGCCATTGTGTTTGTGAATACAAAACAGATGGCTGATATTGTAGCTGACCAACTTATCGAGAGAGGATTGAAGGTAGGCCGACTCCATGGTGATATTAGTCCCCGTGAACGTAAAAGGATGATGAAGCAGATCCGCCAGCTTGATTTTCAATACATTGTTGCAACAGATTTAGCAGCAAGAGGAATCGATATTCAAGGTGTCAGTCATATTATTAATTATGAGTTGCCGAAGGACCTCGATTTTTACATCCATCGGGCTGGAAGAACCGCAAGAGCGGGTAATAAAGGAATTGCGGTTACCCTTTATCAGCCAAGTGATGAAGATGCGTTAGTAAAATTAGAAAAAATGGGAATTTCATTTTCCTATTTAGATTTTGAACAAGGTAGCTGGGTAGAAACTCCGGATCGAAATCGGAGGAAAAAACGTCTGAAGACAGCATCAGAGGAAGAGAAAAAAGCCACGCAACTTGTTAGAAAACCTAAACAAATAAAACCTGGTTATAAAAAGAAAATGCAGAAACAAAGAGAACAGATTATGAGACGAGAGAAAAAAGTGAAACAACGAAAGAAATAAGGGGAGTGGGTATGTTGAAAATTGGATCACATGTATCAATGAGTGGGAAGAAAATGTTACTTGCTTCAAGTGAAGAAGCCGTTTCTTATGGAGCCAACACCTTTATGATTTATACCGGGGCTCCACAAAATACAAGAAGAAAAAAGATTGAAGAATTAAACATCGAAGCGGGACAAGCCCATATGAAGGAGCATGGAATAGAAGAAATCATTGTTCACGCACCTTATATTATTAATATTGGTAATAGCATAAAACCGGAAACATTTGAATTAGGTGTCAATTTTCTCCGTTCTGAAATTGACAGAACTGAAGCAATTGGAGCCAAACAAATTGTTTTACACCCGGGCGCCCATGTGGGAGAAGGGGCAGAGAAAGGAATTCAGAAGATCATTGAAGGACTGAATGAAGTATTAACAGCTGATCAGAATGTCCAAATTGCGCTTGAAACAATGGCTGGAAAAGGTTCTGAGTGTGGTCGTTCTTTCGATGAATTGGCGAGAATTTTCGATGGCGTGCGCTTAAATGATAAACTTTCGGTTTGCTTTGATACTTGCCATACTCATGATGCGGGGTATGATATTGTCGATGATTTTGATGGAGTATTGGAAGAATTTGATCGCGTTATTGGAATTGACCGTATCAAAGTATTGCACATTAATGATAGTAAAAATGAGTGTGGTGCACGAAAAGACCGGCATGAAAATATCGGCTTCGGTCATATTGGTTTTGATGCCCTCCATTATGTTATTACGCATCCACAACTTAAGGAGATCCCTAAAATTTTAGAAACACCTTATGTAGGGACAGATAAGAAAAATAAAAAGGCGCCTTATAAACATGAAATTAGCATGATCAAAAGTGGAGAATTTAATGAGCGATTGTTAGAAGAAATCATGGCAGATTAAAAAAGAGGGTATGTCTCTGGAATCAGTAGGGACATACCTTATTTTTATGCTTTAGGAAACTATAAAATTCTAGCTTGTGTATACGTTGTTTATGTCGCGGTTGACATCCAGCTCCAGCGCCTAGCGACTAGCAAATTTACGCCTTCTTCCTACGATAAGTCAACATCGGCTCCTTCGTCGCCGTGTTTCCTTTATCTCGTCAGAAGTCTTTAAATTTGTACATCGCTGAACAGGCGCTTGCGCTTTTGTTCCTTACTTTGTAAATTGAATAAATAATTTATTTAATTCTTTTGCTGTTTTTGGGCCTGAAATTTTGGCAACCTCGCGAATAATTTGTGAGCGAATTCGATCATCGAAAATATCTAAGTTTTTCCCCCTTAAATAAGTGGCAATCTTTTCTGCCTCATCTTTTGACACCTCAAAATTAAATTGTTTTGCATATTTTAGTAATTCTTCACTCGTAATCATATTCACCTTAAAATTAACCATATTTTTTATCATTTTCAAGTTCATCACTCCCCATAAATTATGTATGTTTTATCACGACAAATGTGCCTGTTTACCAAAACGTAAATCTGTTAAAAATAATTTCGTATTTTTTTGTCTTGGAAGAATTCTAATATGTTAGCTTAGAAGAAACTTTGTTTACAAATAGAATAAAATTATGGTATACTTCGTATGGTAAATCGGAATGATTCTTATTGAGAAAAGGATGTAAAAGATGACTGAGTCAGTGATTGATATAAAAAACGTAAGCTTTCGTTATGAACGTGAATGGGTATTAGATCAAATTAATCTATCTGTTCAAAAAGGGGCTTTTCTAGGATTAGTGGGGCCAAATGGATCGGGAAAATCGACTTTATTAAAATTAATCCTTGGGCTAATCAAGCCGCAAGCAGGAGAAATATCGCTTTTTCATGAGCCGGTAGAGAAATTTAAAGACTGGAATCGAATTGGCTTTGTTTCCCAAAAAGCCAATTCCTTTAATAGCGGATTTCCTGCCACTGTGTTTGAAGTTGTTGCAAGTGGATTAACAGGGAAACTCGGTTTATTTCGCGTTTTAAAAGATCGCCACAGAAAATTGATTCTAGAAACGATTGAAGCTGTTGGTATGGAGAAATTTATTCGACGAAATATAGGTGAGTTATCAGGTGGACAGCAACAACGCGTTTTTATTGCTAGAGCCTTAGTGTCAAAACCGGATGTTCTTATACTGGATGAACCAACAGTCGGCGTTGACGAGAGAAATGTTCGTTCCTTCTATGATATGTTAGTTAAATTAAATCAAGAACAAGGGATCACCTTAATCTTAGTCACCCATGATATTGGGACGATGACGGATAAAGTAACCCATGTTGCTTGTTTAAATAAAACGTTGCATTTTCATGGGGATGTAGGAGAGTTTGAAAAGTTCAATTCGGATGATTTGTCCGCTATTTACAATCATGATGTGCATGTATTATTCCACGATCATTCTCATGAGCAAGAAGGTGCAAAAGTATGATCGAGGCGATCTTTCAATATGAGTTTTTGCGTAATACCTTTATAACGGGTTTGTTAATTGGTTTCATTGCCCCGTTATTAGGAACATTTATTGTGGTGAGAAGATTATCCTTAATCGCGGATGCATTAAGCCATGTGACACTAGCGGGAATTGCAACAAGCTTATTTTTCAGCAAAACATTCCTTCCTTTTGCTGGAATGAATCCTCTTTATTTTGGGATTGGTTTTTCCGTCATCGGCTCGCTTTTGATTGAGCGACTGCGCCTCGTTTATAAGCATTATCAGGAACTAGCCATTCCCATTATTATGTCTGGCGGAATCGGCGTTAGTGTGATTTTTATTTCACTAGCGGATGGATTTAATACCGATTTATTTAGTTATTTATTTGGGAGTGTTAGTGCTGTTTCAAGGATGGATTTATACCTTATTTTAGGGATTGCCATTTTCGTAGGAATAATCATTATACTTTTGTATAAAGAATGGTTTTTATTATCCTTTGATGAAGAACATGCGAAAGTAGCGGGGATACCAGCGAAATTTCTCCATTTTCTCTTTATGTTGATGACAGCCCTGGTGATTGCGGCTTCGATGCGGATCGTGGGAATCTTACTTGTTTCGGCTCTAATGACCCTTCCGGTTGCGGCAAGCATGCGGATTGCGAGGGGATTTAAGCAAACGATTTGGCTATCCATTCTATTCGGGGAAATTTCTGTTATCGGAGGTTTAATCAGTGCCTATTATTTGGATCTGGCACCTGGTGGAACGATTGTTGTTTTATCTATTTTTATTTTACTTATCACCATTCTGTTAAAACGTCTGCGTACAAAAGGTGTATTATGGAATGTAAGAGGTGAGAGGGCATGAATGTGACCGAAGCGATTGACATGTTGAAAAATAAAGGCTATAAAATAACGGACAAACGGGAGCATATGCTGAACATTTTTGCGGATCATAATAAATATTTAACAGCAAGAGAGGTATTATCTGAGATGCAGGAAGATTTTCCGCAGCTCAGCTTTGATACGATCTATCGCAATCTGTCTTTGTTTCATCAACTAGGAATTCTTGAAGCAACAGAATTGAGTGGTGAAAAGCATTTTCGCTACACTTGTGCTACGCATGATCACCATCATCATTTTATTTGTATGAAATGCGGTAGAACCAAAGCCATTGAAGCTTGTCCGATGGATTTTGTCACAGAAGATTTAAATGGATTTGAAGTCGCTGACCATAAATTTGAGATCTATGGTAAATGCCCGAAATGTGTGTGATAAACATACAAAAAGGTTTAGCTCAAGTTTTTAACTGAAGCTAAACCTTTTTGCGATGTTAAAGCGATGGAATGATATTACTTTCATTATTCAAAGCAAGCCATTGATCAACCCAGTTTTTCGCTTCTTGCCAATTCTGTACACGAATTACTTTTTCGGGTATGGGTTTGCGATTATACGGTGTGTCAAATAAGATAACAGGGATATCGAGCTCCTCCGAGATCGCGACCGCATTATCGTGCTTATCTTCGAAAAATAAGTCCACATGGTATTTTTTCGCTGTGCTCACTTTATCATGAGAGCCAATCAATTCAATATGATGAAAATCAATTTCCTGCTCAAGAAACCATGACTTTGTTACGTCCATCACTTGATGACGGCGAGCACTAATAAAATATAACTCATGTGCTTGAAACCAATCGGTTAAAACAGATTTTGCCCCATCCGCAAGGGGGGACTGAGCACATATATCTGCTTCTGTTTTTATATACCATTCATAAACAGCTTCTTTCGGTAAAGGCAAACAATCCGTAAGTTCATATTCTGTAAGATCATCCAATGTAATATTTAATTGAAACGCATTATTAATATGAGGAATGAGTGATGTTGGACATGTAACGGTTCCATCTATATCTATACCAAATCTTTTCTTCATGAAATCTCCTTCCATTTATCCAAGTGATATTCCTTGTGGTCTAGGAAATTATAAAATTCTCGACTAGTGGATAACTGTTTACGTTACGGTTTGACATCCAGCTCCAGCGCCCAGCGACTAGCAAACTTTCGGTGCCTTCCTACGATAAGTCAACATCGATTCACCCTTCGGGTTCATCGTGTTTCCTTTATCTCGTCAGGCCCCTAAAAAGTTTGTACGTCGCTAAACGGGCGCTTGCGCTTTTGTTCTTGTGTTAAGAAAGAGGCTGTCTTTAGACACCCTCTTTCACCTCAAGATCAGCTGTGTTTTTTTGATTTTCTTCTTCTTGTTTCTTATAATATTCTTCGGCCATTTTATCAATTTCTTTTTTCAATTCATCGACCATTGTAGCTTCAGGTACTTTTCTTACGGTCTTCCCTTTTTTAAAGAGCAGTCCCTCGCCACGTGCGCCGGCAATGCCGATATCAGCTTCTTTCGCCTCACCAGGACCATTGACAGCACAACCTAATACAGAGACCTTGATAGGAGCCTTAATGGTTTGTAAATACTCCTCGACCTCATTCGCGATTTTGATAAGGTCGATTTCGATTCTACCGCAAGTTGGACAAGAAACTAATGTGGCAGCATTCGCAATCAGGCCGAAAGATTTTAATAATTCTCTCGCTACTTTTACTTCTTCAACTGGATCAGCACTTAGGGAGACTCTTAATGTGTTTCCGATTCCCTTACTTAGAATGGCTCCAAGACCAGCTGCACTTTTGACTGTTCCTGCAAATAAGGTTCCACTCTCGGTAATACCAAGATGTAAAGGATAGTCAAAGGCTTGCGCTGCTTTTTCATAGGCCTCAATCGCTAAATTCACATCAGAGGCTTTCATGGAAACGATAATATCATGAAAATCAAGATCTTCTAATATTTTAATATGGTGAAGGGCACTTTCAACCATCCCATCAGCAGTGGGATATCCATATTTTTTTAAAATATTTCTTTCAAGACTTCCCGCATTGACACCGATGCGGATTGGGATCCCTTTTTCTTTAGCGGCTTTAACAACAGCCTCAACTCTTTCCCGTTTCCCGATATTCCCAGGATTGATCCGGATTTTATCAGCCCCACCTTCAATGGCTTTCAGGGCAAGGCGATAATCAAAATGAATATCCACAACAAGTGGAATATTAATTCTCTTTTTGATTTCAGAAATGGCATTTGCTGCTCGTTCGTCCGGGCAAGCGACACGCACAATTTGGCAGCCGGCTTCTTCCAAACGATTAATTTCGCGTACAGTTGCCTCAACATCATGTGTTTTGGTTGTGGTCATACTTTGAATAATGACTTGGTCAGCGCCACCGATTGTTAAATTTCCAACTTTGACGGGGCGTGTTTTCGTACGATGTATAATTTCACCCAAGGGTTCTTCTCTCCTTTTACATCAGAAAAATAAATAAACCTATTTACAACTGTAAAAACTCTTACCACTCCATTGTAGCAATCTTTTAGTCTATTTGACAACATTCTTCGCTGATTTAATCTGTTTCTTTAAGATAGATCGGAAATTTATAGGTTTCTCCCATTTGAATTTGTTCAGGCTTTACGCCATTGTTCAAACGTTCGAAATCGGCCACAATTTGCTCGATAGCTACAGGCAGGGGGCCTTGCTGATGTGCTTCTAATATCGAGAGAACGGTATCCCCTGGCTTTATTTTTTTCGTAAACAAATCATTTTCTTCTTTGATAGGACCAGATGACTCTTCTTGTTCTGTGGAGTTGGCAGACAGAGCGGGCAGTACCCCGACCGTTAAGTCATGATAGACACTATATAAAATAACAAGACTAGTGAATAAAGCGATTATTTTTTTCATTGCGCAAAACCCTTTCTATCATCTTAATTCACTTTATGATAGAAAGGGTAAGGTTATGATTATTTTTTTGGCCGAGGCATTTTGAATATCGCTAACGTGATATAAATCAAAGAAACGGCAAGATCATACAAAATCCCAAACGGAATATCAATCCTAAATAATGGGAATAAGCCGAATAGGATTGTTGGCAGGGTTATACTAAAAGCCGTCAATCGCCAAGCATTTCGATAAGGTAACGTCCGTTTTACCCCCTTTGCCAGCAAACTAGCAATCCATGCTAAAAAAGATATTTTTATAAAGAGTAGACCAGAATAGAGAACGTAGGTAAAAATAAGGTAGATAGGGATGATGATCACTAAACTCCCCTTATCAAAATTCGTAGTCAAATGAGAAAAATCTCGATCAATTAGTAATAGTTTAATAATGGCAGGCAAAAAATAAATAATGGCTAGTACAAAAACATATTTGATTGTTTTCCCAATATCGAGAAAACGAAATTTTGCTAAATCCTTGAAGGAATAAATGGATTTATAAAATAAGCTATAAATGGATATTTTTCTCATTAAAGTCACGCTCATTTCTTTTTCTTTCATTACTAAAGATATTATCATCGGGATTGCTGCAGTATTCAAGAAAAAGGATTGTGAAAAAATTATGAGCAAATTAATTGAATCCGGTTTCCGGTTTTGATAACCTTAAATTGGAAACCTTGAATCACAATATGATTCAAAATATTACATAGGGAGGAATTATGAATGGGATACGAATTACCGCAATTACCTTATGGATATGATGCATTGGAGCCGCATATTGATAAGGAAACAATGAACATTCACCATACGAAGCACCATAACACATATGTGACGAATTTGAATAAAGCACTTGAAGGGCATGAGGATTTAGCAAGCAAATCTGTTGAAGATTTAATTTCAGATCTTGATTCAGTTCCTGAATCCATTCGTACAGCTGTGAGAAATAATGGTGGTGGTCATGCAAACCATTCATTGTTCTGGACACTAATGTCTCCTGATGGTGGTGGAGAACCAACAGGCTCTTTAGCTGAAGCGATAAATAGCAAATTTGGCAGCTTCGATAAATTCAAAGAAGACTTCCAAGCAGCTGGTGCTGGCCGTTTTGGTTCTGGTTGGGCTTGGCTTGTAGTCAATAATGGTGAACTTGAAATTACGAGCACACCTAATCAAGACAATCCACTAATGGAAGGTAAAAAACCACTCTTGGGCCTTGATGTATGGGAGCATGCCTACTATCTAAAATATCAAAATCGTCGCCCCGAGTATATGAGCGCATTCTGGAATGTTGTCAATTGGGATGCTGTTCAAAAACAATATGATGCGGCAAAATAAAGTGAAACTTCAATCGGTGGGGGCTTTATCAATTCCCGCCGAAAAGGAAGGATCAAAGGCTAAATTCGCAACATCCTGTTGCAACGCCTTTGTGACCTGCGTCCTGCAGGCCTGAACGAATCGGGCATTTACTGGCAGTTGATCCTTCACTGACAATTCTTACTAAACTTAAATTGACGAAGAAGGAATCTTACTGCCAGTTAATGCGGGATAAATAATTTCGTTACGTAAAAAGCTGTCGAGTTGATCTCGGCAGCTTTTTATTGTAATTGCATCTGAAAAGAAGAAAAAGTTCTCTAATTTTTAAAGTATAATTCTCTTTTCTTCACCAAAGCTAAGAAGAAGAAAAGGGGAGTTCTTCTATGTTGAAACTCAAAAACCTTTATAACGGAATGGACATAACCAAAGACTTAATTCTGTTATTAGTTGTAGGTGGCTTATATTCACTTAGTATCGCGCTGTCCAATACTTTTGTGAATGTTTATTTGTGGAAGCAATCAGGAAGTTATCTGGATTTGGCGATATATAATCTTGCAGTTGTTGTCATGCAACCCATCACTTTTTTGTTAGCTGGAAGATTGGCGAAAAAGATCGATCGAGTGATTGTATTACGGATTGGCGTGATTTTCTTAGCGTTATTTTTTATCGCTGTTTTATTTTTTGGAGAAAAAGCGGATGATTATTTAGTCGTTTTAGGCGGCCTACTGGGGATTGGCTATGGCTTCTATTGGTTAGCATTTAATGTATTAACATTTGAAATTACAGAGCCGGAAACGAGAGATTTCTTTAATGGCTTTATGGGGGCCTTATCTTCTTCAGGAGGAATCATTGGCCCGATTACGGCTGGTTTTATTATTACTCGCTTTACATCGAATACAGGTTACACCATTATATTTGCGATTTCCCTAGTGTTATTTTCGGCGGCAGTGGTGACAAGTTTTTTCCTGCAGCGACGACCTTCTTCTGGTCAGTATTTATTTGTCAAAGTGTTTCAGGAAAGGAAACGAAATAAGAACTGGAAACTTATTACAAATGCTCATTTATTGCAAGGCATTCGAGAAGGTACTTTCGTATTTGTCATATCGGTCTATCTCTTTATTGCAACGAAGAATGAATTAGCTTTAGGCACTTACGGGATGATTCACGCTGGGACCGCTTTTATTATGTATTCGATTGCGACAAAATTTATAAAAAAGGACAAAAGAAAGAAAGTGATGATGGTTGGTGGTGTGATCTTATATGCCGCAATTTTTTTAATCTTTAACGATCCCACTTATATTCGATTACTTATTTATGGAGTGGTCATCGGAATCGCTTATCCATTAATGCTTGTTCCTTATTCTTCTATCACTTATGATGTGATCGGAAAAAGTCGGGATGCTGCAGAAATGCGAATTGAATATGTCGTTGTCAAAGAATTATTTTTAAATTCAGGAAGAGTCATCTCGATTATCCTCTTTATCATTGCGATAAACTTGATCAATCCGACGACTGCCATTCCAGCTTTGCTGTTAATATTTGGAATTGGTCATACCTTGGCCGCCTTGCTTTTACAGAAACTGGAATTAAACTAAAAGAGGATGTTCAAAAAAGACTTTGAATCATTTAAAGCTGGCTTCTCTTGCATTTTTCTTTTACAATAAAGGGAGAAATTATAAGGGGAAGGGTTGGATCAGTTGGGAAAGAATAAGAAGAAAAAGACACATATTCCACTTCGGATTAATTTATTGTTCTTTGCTGTCTTTATTCTCTTTGCTGCGTTAATATTTCGTCTAGGGTATGTCCAAATTGTTCATGGAGAAGATGCCAAACGAGAGCTAGATCGAACAGAAGATGTAACGGTTAAAACAAGTGTACCAAGAGGCTTAATCTATGATCGGGATCATCGGCCAGTGGTTGAGAATCAAGCAGAAAGAGCCATTACATACACAGCTCCGAAAAAGTTTGACCAAGAAGAAACACTAAAAACGGCACAGAAATTAGCTAAATTAATTGAGCAAAAAACCGATAAAATTACGGAAAGAGATAAGATTGATTTTTGGATCTTACTTCATCCTGATGAGGCAAAGGCGAAGTTGTCGGAGAAAGAATGGGGAGATTTAAAGGAAGACGAAGCAGCCAAATTACAAAGGGAACGAGTGACAGAAAAAGATTTGGAGATGCTTTCCGATGATGATTTGGAAGTATTGGCCATTTATCGGGAATTTACGAAGGGGTATGCGCTTGATCGGCAAATTGTCAAAAATAAGGATGTTTCGCTTGAGGAATTTGCGCGCGTAAGTGAAAACTTAAACTCGCTTCCTGGAGTAGACACAACGATGGATTGGGAAAGAACCTATCCATTTGAGGATACATTACGTACGATTTTAGGAAATGTTAACAACGGCCTACCCGCAGAACAATTAGATTACTATGAAGCTCATGGCTATAGCCGGAGTGATCGGGTTGGCAAAAGTTATTTGGAATTACAGTATGAAGATGTCTTACAAGGACAAAAAGAAAAAGTCAAAAACGTGACCAAATCCGGACAAATCTTGGAAACAGAACTTGTCTCAGAAGGAGCACGTGGCAAAGACCTTGTACTCACAACGGATATGGAATTACAGCAAAAGGTCGATCAAATTATTGAAGAAGAATTAAGAAAAACAAAAGCAAAATACGGAACCCATTTATTAGATCGGGCATTTGTTACCTTAATGGATCCTTACACAGGTGAGATACTGGCCCTGTCTGGGAAGCAATATGTATATGATGAAGATGAAAAGAAATATGTATTTCGCGACTTTGCTTCCGGTAATTTCACAACGGCTTATGTACCGGGATCTGCGGTGAAAGGTGCAACGGTGTTAACAGGATTTATGACAGGTGTTAATTCCCCGGGTAAATGGATATATGATGAACCAATAGTTTTTAAAGATGGGACAAGAAAGAGTTCTTGGTTTAATAATGGTTGTTGTAATCAATCTATGGATGAAAAAACGGCCTTAATGAAATCATCGAACGTATATATGTTTAAAACGGCAATGCTTATTGGTGGATATCAATATCAACGTGGTGATTACCTTGGTATTGATAAGTATAAGGCTTTTGAAAAGATGCGCTATTATTTTAGCCAATTTGGACTCGGTGCCATGACCGGCATTGATTTGCCGGGAGAAATGCCAGGGTATAAGGGAGATCCCAAAAATAATGAAGCGGGTAAAGCTCTTGACTTCGCTATTGGGCAATTTGATACTTTTACTAATTTGCAGCTTGCTCAATATGTGTCAACGATTGCCAATGGTGGCTATCGAATGCAACCACATATTGTCAAAGAAATCCGAGAACCAGGGAATGAGGATGAAAAACTTGGGCCAATTGCCCAAGAGATTCAACCTAAAGTTTTAAACCGCATCGATGCAACAGATAATGAAATTAAAAGTGTGCAAGAAGGTTTTTGGAGGGTTGTCCATTCCAGTGGAGGAACCGGAACAGCGCTAGGATCAGGAGAGTATAAAAACCTTCGCATTGCTGCTAAAACCGGGACTGCGGAAACATTTGACCAGGGTCAAGGTGTATGGAATTTATCCTTAGTCGCTTATGCTCCATATGAAAACCCAGAAATTGCGATGTCGATTATTGTTCCTTCCGCCTATTTGGATGGTGGCCCTGAGAATAAAATTAATTCTGATATCGGAAAACGTGTAATGAAAGCCTATTTCGATCTACAAAAGGAAAGAGAGAAATAAAAGGAAGCCTGCCATCCACTTTTGTGGTGACAGGCTTCTTCTGTGTTAACGCCTATTTTTACTTCGTCAGGATATCTGAAATTTCCTGATAGGACATATTCTTATCCATTTTATAGGTACCAGTGCGAATTTTGGTTTGCAATTCTTTTGCTTCTAAAAAATCATTGAAATCCTCAGAGTCGTTTACGATTCCCGCTGCTTCTAATTGGTCGCTGATTTCCTTAGAAGACATACCTTCTTTAATGGTTAATTCAAAACTTGTTGGTTGCTCTTTGGATGTTTCAGGTTGTTCTTTTTTCCCTTCGCTCATTTGCTTTTTTTCTAGTTCTTCATATTTTGTTTGCCAATCCTCCACATCATTTTGTAACCTTTCAAGCTCAGCTGAATTGTGGTCCGTCTTGTTCGATGGATTACTAGGTTTTGCTCGCTCATTTGTTTCAGGATTAAAATATTGGAAACCGAATAAACAGATCGCTGATAGGAGGAGGCCGATGGCTATTCCTCTCGTTCCTCTTTTATCCACGCTGATCTCCTCCTAAGCTTGACTCATAGGTTGAAATAATCTGCTGAACCTTGTTGATCGGTAGAGAGGATTGCTTCGAAATTTGCCCAAGGTTTAGTCCTTGATGGTACAGGGCAATCACTTGGTTTTTCAATATTTCATTCGGTTTATTGCTGGGTTCCTTCATAGAGAAAGATTCTTGGAAATCTGGCGTTAGCAATTCTTCTTCTAATACCTTCACCCTTTTTTTAAGTAAATAATTTTCTTGTAAAAGCTTCATCGATAATTGTTCCAGCTCTTTTTCCAATGCCTTTGTTCGATCAGGCTGAAACAGCGAGATGAGGAAGAGTAGGATAGATAGAGAAAGTAAAATAATGACCAAGGTATGCATAATTCACCTCAACTAATTCTTTGTTCTATTTATACCATATATCGACAAAATCCTCCATTTCTTAAATTCACCTCCCTTAATCTTGAACAAAATTAGCTCGAAAAAAGAGCTACTGCCCCATAAAAATCAAAACTTTGCTAAAATGAAACTGGAATTTCTCAGGTTTTAGTGCTATTATATAAAAGTCGTATGGACAGTGAGAATGTACTTAGTTTGGAGGGAAAGACATGCGCGTTAATATCACATTAGCTTGCACAGAATGCAGTGAGCGTAATTATATTTCAACAAAAAACAAGCGTAATAACCCTGACCGTCTTGAGTTGAAAAAATATTGTCCCAGAGAAAAACGTGTTACTTTGCACAGGGAAACAAAATAATTGTTGGTAAAAAACGTCAGAACCATTGGATATCCAGTGATCCTGGCGTTTTTTTATCGAAGGATGGAAGATTCATGCTAATAGGTGATAATGTATGGAGAAAAAAATATTAAGAAGGAAAATGATGCAGGACTTACGGGAGTTAGATTCCTTGCAGTATGCGCAACGATCCTTTCAAATTGGCGAACGATTATATCAAACAACGGAATGGAAAAATGCGCAAACGATAGGTATCACGGTATCACGCTTTCCTGAAATTGACACATGGTCGATTATTCGTATGGCTTGGAGACAGGGGAAAGTAGTCACGATTCCCAAGAGTAGCCCTATTCAAAAGGAAATGTCGTTTTATCAAATCAAAACCTTTTTACAAATGGAAAAGGGATACTCTAATCTATATGAACCGATTACAAAAGAAACAAGACTTTTTCCGAAATCAGAGATCGATTTATTAATTGTGCCCGGGCTGATATTTACAATGAAAGGTGATCGTCTTGGTTTTGGAGGAGGCTTTTATGACCGCTTTCTAAGTGATTATCAAGGTTATACGATAGCCCTGGCCTTTACCAATCAAATAAAAGAAAAAATACCAACTGAGCCATATGATCTGCCCGTGCAAAAAATTGTCACGGAAAGTGCGCTGATCGATTGTGTAAATAAAGAATAAAAACGAGGTTTCATCGCATGATAATGCCTGAGGAGGGATTATCATGATGAATGCGTTATTTCGCTTTTGTGCTGTCTTTATACTTGCTGCGATTATCATTCGATTTCGAGAAAAGATTATCCATACGATCAGATATAACCGTTATTTTAGAAATCTAGCGATGAATCTTTGGATGAAATTGTCTAGTTAAAGCAAAACATTTTTGTGCTGGCCTTGTATGGCTGGCTTTATTTTTAAAAATTGTTCACTTCTTTTTATTTCTGATATAGTAAAAGTTAAGAAAAAGTATCTAAGGTTAGATGAAAGAAGGGAAAACGGTTTGACTGGACGAGAGCATTTTTTGTTTTGGCAATTGGCCTATTTCTTTATGAATGAATGTGACTATCGTTTGATGCGGATCAATAAAAATCATACAGAAATGTGGTTCGAAAATAGCCAAAATCATTCAGCTCGCATTATTCGGCTCGTTCTTTCGAATATGGCTTGGTCTAACCGCTTCCATCGTGATCAACAGCAGGCTGCAGAGCAAGGAGAGAGGCTTAGGAAACATTTATTTACTAGAAAATTAAATATAGTAAATCTATATATAACGGAATATCCACCGGTTGGTGAGTTACTCCACGATCAAGAAACAAATGGAAAAACAAAGGTATCAACCTTATTTATGACTAGAGAAGACCTTGATGTTTCAACAAGCAAATTAGCAGGTTTTATCGGAAAGAAGCCAGACGTGCGGTTAATAGACAACTATCAAGAGGCAAATGTACTTCTTTTAGCACAAGCCGTTCTGAATAAGGCATCTCAACAGGAGAAAGCGGATCAACAATTTTTTTCTGCATCTTCTCCTTTATTTACATATATATTGATTATGATACAGGTGCTGATGTTTATTTTTTTAGAACTGCATGGCGGGAGTACCAACCCCGAGACTTTGATTCACTACGGAGCTAAATTTTCTCCTCTTATTATTCAGGGGGAGTGGTGGCGCTTGATCACGCCGATTTTTCTTCATATTGGTGTTCTGCATTTGCTGATGAATACACTTGCTCTTTATTATTTAGGAACAGCCGTTGAGCGGATTTTTGGCAGAGTTCGCTTTATCTGGATTTACTTATTTTCCGGTTTTATGGGAACGCTTTTTAGTTTTGTATTAAATCAAAACTTAGCTGCTGGCGCAAGTGGCGCGATTTTCGGTTGCTTCGGGGCTTTGCTTTATGTTGGTTTTGCTTTTCCGCAATTATTCTTTCGCACGATTGGCAAAAATGTCCTGTTTTTAATTGGTCTCAATTTAATATTTGGTTTCATTGTACCGGGAATTGATTATCATGGACATATTGGTGGGCTAGTCGGAGGATTTTTTGCAGCTGGTCTTGTTCACCTTCCGAACAATAAAAAAGTGAAAAACCAGATAACTTTCATGATAATACTAGGGCTCTTGACCAGTTTCATGTTATACTACGGCTATCATGTTATTTATTAATAGAGGACGTTCAAAAAGTCCGGTAAAAATGACACTTCGAATTTCTTCGTTGGCTTGCTTCTACGCTGCTTGGAAAAGAAAACCACTTTTCCGGCGTGCGATGCGGATTCGGGGAAGCTTTCCTTGTGCTCATGTATCAGGTGATAAAGATCTTCCGTTAAAAGCGCCCACGTCCTGTGGGCAACACGGAAGTCAGTACATCCTGTACAAGTCCGCTCCTTGGAAAAGAAAATCGCTTTTCCGGCGTGCGATGCGGATTCAGAGAAGCTTCCCTTGTGCTCGAAGCTGTACCGCCTCGAACTTCCGACGCACAGGATGTGCTAGTGTCGGCGTTGCTGACAGGACGTCAGCGCCCTTAGCCGACGGGTCCTTTTTATCCTCCTTTTTGAACACTATAATGATGGGATGAAGAATGAAAACATTTTATGATGTTCAACAATTGTTAAAGAGATTTGGTCATTTTCTTTATATGGGTGACCGAATGCTTGATATGGAAATGATGGAAACAGAAATAAAGGAACTATATTTGTCGGGTCTTATTACCAAGGAGGAGATGCATGACGCCTTATTGGTGATAAGAAACGAAAGGGTTCAAGAAAAAAAGAAAAGAATGAAAAGTAGGGGATTAAAATGAACGAGATTTTAGCAGGAATTGATATCGGTGGTACCACAATTAAGTTAGCGTTTATTTCAAAGGAAGGGGACATCCTCACAAAATGGGAAATCCCTACCGATAAAACAGATGGTGGAAAAGGGATCTTTACTGATGTAAAAAAGGCAATTTCAGAAAAATTAGCTGAGCTGCAAATTCCTTATGAAGCTTTAAAGGCAGCAGGTGTTGGTGCCCCCGGCCCTGTTGATATAGAAAAGGGAATTCTGGATGGGGCTGTCAATATTGGCTGGAAAGACAATTTTCCGCTCCGTGACCTTATGCAAACAGCCTTAAATGTTCCCGTTGTGATCGAAAATGATGCGAATGCCGCTGCTCTTGGTGAAATGTGGAAGGGAGCAGGAGCTGGTGCAAAGGATTTAATTTGTATTACACTTGGCACAGGCGTTGGTGGCGGTGTGATTGTCAAAGGGGACATTATTCACGGTGCGAATGGGGCTGCTGGTGAAATCGGCCATATTACATCTGTACCAAGAAATGGCTATATGTGCAATTGTGGCAAAACGGGTTGTCTAGAAACAGTCGCATCCGCCACAGGAATCGTCCGAACCGCAAAAGATCATTTAGCTATATACGAAGGAGAATCTGTTCTAAAAGAGAAGCTACAAGCAAATAGCGATATCTCTGCAAAAGACATATTTGACGCTGCAAAAGCAGGAGATGCTTTAGCTAAGGAAACAGTTGAGGAATTAGCGGATCATTTAGGGCTAGCACTTGCAAATATCGGTAGTGTCTTTAATCCGGAAAGGATTGTCGTTGGTGGCGGTGTCTCAAAAGCAGGGGATTTCCTAATTAATGAAATTAAGCAGGCATTTGTTCGCTATGCATTTAAACCGGTCGCTCAGTCAACTGATATTGTTCTAGCACAACTTGGAAACGATGCCGGTATTGTTGGCGCAGGGTGGTTAGCTGCAAACAAAATTTGATAGGTTATAAACTATTGATCAACTAATAAATGACTATTGTAACAAAAAGATTAAATATATGAAGATTGTATAAAGGGCGAGATGAATACATTCTCGCCCTTCCTGTTTGCTATAAACATGTGTATATATAAAGTAAAATATACTAACTAAGGATCGAACTACGGTTCAATCTGCGACGTCATGTTGCTCTATATATGTCTAAAATATGAATAATGAGGAAAATGAGATTTTAGGTGAAACTTTTTAGCATTAAAAACGTCTATATAGGAGTAAGTAGATTTATGATGCTTTTTAATAAGGTGTTGTATTGACAAAGAAGGGACGAAACTAATTTTGTGTCTTCTATGATTGCTTTATTCACAGTAAAACAATGATAATAGTGAAAGATGTGGAAGTTTCCAATATTCGGAAAACAAGAGTTGGAATCTTTAGGGAGGTTAACGAAAGTGAGTAAGTTGAAAAAGGCCAATATATTGCTTCCAGTAATAGCTGCCTTTTTGCTCTGGATCAAAACATATATTGTTTATAAAACAAGTTTTTCCATTACGATTGAAAACTTCATGCAAGAGATTATTTTATTGATTAATCCGATTAGCTTTTTGTTATTCATATTCGGTCTCTCGCTATTTTTTAAAACGGAAAAAGGTAAATCACGTTATATTGTGTTAACAAGTCTTATTCTTAGCTTTATTTTATATGCGAATGTTGCTTTTTATCGTTTCTTTACGGATTTCCTAACTTTACCGGTTTTGTTCCAAACGAATAATTTTGCTGATTTGGGTGATAGTGCTGCAACCGAAATCCATTGGTACGATTTTCTTTACTTTTTAGATGTCGCGATTGTCTATTATCTTACTCGCTATTACCGAAAATATGCAGAATTTACCCCTGTAAAAAAATCAAGTCGTCGTGCCTATTTTCTTATTTCAGCAGCGGTATTATTTCTCAATATCGGCCTTGCAGAAGCAGAACGTCCACAGCTTCTTACAAGAACTTTTGATAGAGAAATGTTAGTGAAAAATTTAGGAACATATAACTATCATTTATATGACATCTTTTTACAATCAAAATCTTCTGCACAAAGAGCAATGGCAGATGGAAGTCAATTAGTGGATATCGAAAACCATGTGAATGCGAAATATGTGAAACCAGATCCTGAGATGTTTGGGATTGCGGAAGATCGTAATTTGATTGTTATTTCACTAGAATCACTACAAAACTTTGTGATTAATCAAGAGATGAACGGTGAAATGGTTACTCCATTTTTAAATGAACTAATGGAAGATAGTTATTATTTTGATCAGTTTTACCACCAAACCGGGCAAGGGAAAACATCTGATTCGGAATTTTTGTTAGAAAACTCTCTGTATCCTTTAGGACGTGGAGCCGTATTTTTCACCCATTCCGGTAATAAATTGAATTCATTGGCAGGTAAACTCGGTGACAAAGGATATTACACATCAACGATGCATGCGAATAATAAAAGTTTTTGGAATCGTGATATTATGTATGAGTCGATCGGATATGATTACTTTTATTCAGCACAGGATTATGACATTACGCCGGATAATTCTGTTGGTTGGGGCATGAAGGATATCCCATTCTTTGAGCAATCTGTCGATCTAATGAGTACAATGGAACAACCATTTTATACGAAAATGATTACCTTAACGAATCACCATCCATTTAAATTGGATGAAGAAGACAAATTTATTGATGAATACGATTCGAAAAGTGGAACATTGAATCGTTATTTCCAAACTGTTCGTTACATGGATGAAGCCTTACGTCACTTTTTTCAGCAACTCAAAGAAGAAGGTTTATATGAAAATTCCATTATTGTGATGTACGGGGATCATTATGGGATTTCGGAAAATCATAATGAAGCAATGGAACAGTATTTAGGAAAAGAGGTAACGCCATATGTGAGTGCCCAGTTGCAACAAGTTCCATTGTATATTCATATCCCAGGCGTTACAGATCAAGGAAAAGGAAAAACCATCTCGAAAATAGGCGGCCAAATTGACTTAAAACCGACACTCCTTCATTTAATGGGGATTCATTCAAAAAATGATATTGCTTTTGGGAGTGATCTATTGTCACCTGACCATCGCGATTTTATTGTATTTAGGGATGGTAGCTTTATTACAAGTGAATACGTATATACGAGAAATACTTGTTATTCCAAAGAAACGGAAGAACCTGTTGAAGAGACTTTCTGTGAACCATACAAAGAAAAGGCAAGCAAAGATTTGGGTTACTCCGATAGTATTATTAATGGTGATTTATTACGATTTTATGAAGATGACTATTAATAGAATCGGATATAATTTTCAACTCCCCAACTGGTGTTGTGGGAGTTTTTTAGAAAGAAGGAGGGGGAGTGGAAGTGCGGAAAAGACTTTTTTTGATATTCATGATGTTACTTATATTTATGGTATTAACGGGCTGTACTTTGTTGCAGAGTGATTTTGTTTCTCCAGAAGTTGAAAAAGACCTTCCTCCTAAAGCTGGAGAAAATGAGGGTGAAAGACCAAATCCCACTCCACTTCAATTAGACGCTGGTGACGAATTTGAAAAAATATATGGTTGGATTGATGATCAAACGATTATATATTCATTTGTGCACAAAGGTACTTATCAATTAGCAACTTATCAGCTTTATGAGGGAAAATCGAAAGTGATTTTTACTTCTCAATCTCCTTTCAACGATTGTTTAATTCATTACGACAAAGAGCTACTTCTTATACATACTTCACAAAATTCACATTCTGCAAAGCTTTATTTCATCGATTTAGTAGGAAATGTTAAATTTTCCACATCCGTTGATTCATATGAGATTGCTGCAGAATGGAATGAAGAAAACTCCGATTTGGTGATGATGACAGCATTTTTCGAAGATTGGTCTTATGAAAGTTTACAATTTGATATTGGTGATCATTCTATTCAGAAAAGGGAAGGAATGGAACCCTTTATCAAGTGGTTTGGAGAAGACCATATTCTAGTACAAGAATGGGATCCAGAGAAGCCAAACGTTTTCGCTCCCCTTGTTAAACAATCTCTAACCAATCCAAAGGAAAAAGAAACTCTTATCGATCATCTGTATCGATTTGATGTTTTTTCAAATGTGCTGATGGCAATCGATGTTGCTGGTGTGGATTCTGAACAAATGGAGTACCAGTTTTATGACTCGTCGTTAGAGGAAATGGTTCCTTCTATTCAGGTACCTAACTTAACGCAGTATTCAGATTGGTTAATACCTTACTATGATTATCTCGAGACGGAAAAGGTATTTCTCACGTTTGTACCAAAACATCATGGAAGTGCCGATACGTATGCTGAAGGCTTTCAACTTATTGCATACGACCTCCAAAAGCAAAATGCAGAAGTAATGTTTGATCACATGGAAAATAAGCCAATTTCTTGCTCGCCTAATGGGAAGTTATGTTTATACGGCTACCAACTGGAAGAAGTAATCAACTTAGAAACGGGAGATAGGCTGGTACTATCCCCTTTAGCAGAAAAAGAAGAGAGTAAAAAAATAATAACAGTAAAATAAAAAGGTGCAGGACATCAATCCTGCACCTTTTTATTGCTCTTATTCATTTTACTTAGGTAAAGAATCAGGAAGATGGATAAGGGTTGCAATCGCGAAAAAACCAAAAACAACTAAAGTTCCAAAACCGAATAAAAATCCAAGGATATTCTTGTTTTTCAAGGCACTAATGACTGCGAAAACGGCTAATAATGCAACTAACAAAAAGATAATAGCTGTACCCATGTATAAGAAACTCCTTTCTGTAGGACCATTCCATTTTTTATGTATTGACTACTCATACTCACATCTATTTTATAGCTTTTTTGTGGATTTGTCGAGCGATAAAAGTGACACTTCTTTGAAAGCTATGTTATGAATAGTATATACGTGGATGAACAAACTCATTCAGTATATATATCCAAAAAATAAAGGGGCGAAGAATATTGAAATGGATCCAGATCCCACTAGGGCCATTACAAACAAATTGCTATCTTCTTGTAAATGACAATAAAGAATGCATTATATTTGATCCTGGTAGTCAAGGTGAAGAATTAAATCATTATTTAGAAGAACAACAGCTCAAACCATTGGCCATACTTTTAACCCATGCACACTTTGATCACATCGGAGCTGTTGATCACGTTAAACGACAGTGGAAACTCCCCGTCTACCTTCACGAATTAGAGGGAGAATGGTTATCTAATCCATCTTTGAACGGTTCGGGTCGTTTCGGGGAAGACATCACTGCACAGCCAGCAGAACATCTTATTACAGAGGAAGGGGAATTGAAGATAGGCGCATTCTCCTTTGAGCTATTCCATACACCTGGTCATTCGCCAGGAAGTCTTTCTTATTATATAAAAGAGGTTCAAGCCGTTGTCGCAGGGGATACTTTATTTGCTGGAGGTATAGGTAGAACGGATTTACCAGGGGGGAGTCATAGTCAATTACTGTTAAGTATTCAAAACAAATTGTTAACAATGCCGGAGGAAACGAAAGTATTCCCTGGTCATGGACCAACCACAACCATTCGGGATGAAAAAAGGGAAAATCCCTTTCTTTAGTGCATAAAGAAATTTTCCATTATCATAAAAAAGACTGCATTCTTATATAGATTGCAGTCTTTTTTAGGTTACCCTAATCCACCACCAGGAGGCATTAGGAATAAGGTATAGTATGTAAATCCGCACATAAATACGGTTAAATATGCGGCGAATACATACATATACATACGTTCAGATAATTTTAAGTAACTAAGAAGAACAAAAAATCCAGTTTGTCCCAAGAATAATAATGCCGTTTTTTCCATATCACCAAGATACAGCATAATGGCAAATATACCGGTCCAAAAACCTAATACTCTATACATGCGATCCATATGTATTCCCTCCTTTTTAGCGTTCATCCATCAATACCTTATTATATAGGAAGATCGACTGAAATGTAAATATATGAGCTGGGTAACTTTGTGTCAAATAGGTGAGATTCTTCATCTTCCGACTTAAAGATAGTATACCTTAGAAAGGTCGAGATCATCCTTTGTCGATTGGATTTTATTTTTTAAAAAATTTTTTCGAATTTATGCAGGAAAAAAAGGAAACGTGTCGAATCTGTTAGTTAGAGAAAGGTATGGAAGGTGGTGTTTTATTGAAAAATGAGCATTGAGAAAATTGCAGACTCCTTGTTATCACAAGCTTTGTATTATCAGGCTACAGATATTCATGTTCTGCCTCGTTCAAAGGATTATTTGGTGCAATTTCGGATCCATGGTATCTTGACATCGTATAAAAAAATACCGATTCAAATGGGAGAAAGATTCATTTCTCATTTAAAATTTTTAGCTTCCATGGATATCGGCGAAAAAAGAAAGCCGCAAAGTGGTTCACTACAAGCTTATTTCTCCGGAATTTTGACTTCATTGAGAATTTCCACTTTACCTACCGCAAAGGCAAAAGAAAGTATTGTTATCCGCATCCTTCATCATAAAAAAACCCTTTCTCATCAAAAATTATCCCTATTTCCAAAAAGTATCCAGATCTTGCAAAATTTTATGACACAAGCACATGGTTTAATTTTATTCACTGGACCGACTGGGAGTGGGAAATCCACGTCCATGTTTTCGTTAGCTGATTATTGTTCTAAACAATTGAATCGGCGGGTTATTTCATTGGAAGATCCTGTTGAGCAACAAAATGATCATTTTGTTCAAGTTCAAGTGAATGAAAAAGCAGGGATGAGTTTTCATAATGGCTTGAAGGCCGTTTTAAGACATGACCCTGATGTGATTTTAATAGGAGAAATTCGTGATGCGGAAACAGCGTTTATTGCCATACGAGCGGCTATGACAGGTCACTTAGTTCTTTCGACTATGCATACGCGAGATGCAAAGGGGGCTTTGTATCGCTTAATAGAATTTGGTGTAAAACATCATGATTTAGAGCAGACTTTACTCGCTGTTACGTCCCAAAGATTAGTAAAGTTAAGATGTCCTTTCTGTGGATTTGCGTGTTCTAAATATTGCATTCGTTCCCAAGTATCGAAGAGAACAGGGGTTTATGAACTTTTACACAGTCGATCCTTACAAGCGGCCATGAAAGAATTAAAAGGAGGAGAGCTTTTCTCTCCGCCATTATCTTTACCAAAACTTATTGCGAAAGGGGTTGCGCTTGGCTATATTTCAGATGAGGAATATGAAAAGTGGATTATCGATGAAAAAAATATCGATAAAAGATCAAGGACAATTTTTTATTAGAGCGAGTGATATGCTGGAAAATGGCTATACCTTTGCAGAAGTCTTTCAATTCTTTATGAATATTCAAGAGAAACAGCGCTCACTTTTTGCATCCATGATGAAAGATTTACAAGAAGGCAATGCCATCCACGAGGTTTTCAACCAGCATGGTTTTGATAATCAAGCATGTGCAACGATTTATTTTGCGGAAAGACACGGATTTCTTGCAAAATCTTTTCAGGAGAGCGGGAGGTATTTACTGAAAAAAGAACAGCAACAGAAAAAATTATTGAAGTTAATTCAATATCCATGTTTATTAATCTTTGCTTTGTTGTTTGTAACATTTATTTTAAAAACCGTACTATTACCACAGTTTCAACTTCTCTATCGTACAATTGGCTTTCAACCAAATGGGATTACACAAATCATCCTTCATCTGGTTGACCATATCCCCATATATTTCGTTATTTCTATTTGTTTTTGTTTTCTAATCTTTTTATGTATGAAAAGATATTTTCACAAAAGAACAGCCATTGAAATAGCGGCACTCCAATCTTCCATTCCTTTTTACCAATCTTTCTACAAACTATACCAAACAATTTTTCTTGCAAGAGAATGGAGCTTACTATTCCAAAGTGGGCATTCCTTAAATGAAATTATCAAGATGATGGAAACCCAAAACTTTCGCCCGCTTATGCAAGAGGTTGGAGAATATTTGAAAAAGGAACTGATTTTAGGAAGCTCTTTTCCTAATGCGCTTTCTAAGCTGGATTTTATTGCGAATGAAATGGTCATCATTGTTGCCCATGGGGAAAGAAATAATCGATTGGGCAGTGAATTACTTTATTATAGCCAAATTTGTACAGAGATATTAGAAGAGAAAATGTTGCGCTTTATGTCGATTATTCAACCATTGATATTTATCTTGATCGGACTAATGGTTGCAGTGATTTATATGTCGATTTTTTTTCCAATGTTTCAAATGATGGATTCTATTTAATGGAAGAGGGAGACCAGTATGATGAAATATATTCGGAATCAAAAGGGATTTACATTAATCGAAATGCTGATCGTTTTACTTGTCATCTCCGTGATATTGCTCATTACTTTACCAAATGTCACTAAGCATAATAAAAATATTCATGGAAAAGGCTGTGAAGCTTTGGTATCTATGCTGCAAGGTCAGGTGCAGGCTTATCATATGGAGAAAAATCAATATCCAAAGGACTTTCAAGAGCTTGACAAGGCGGGCTATCTTGAATCAGAACAAGTAGCTTGTCCAGATGGCAGTAAATTGGAAATTGTAAATGGAAAAGTACAGCCAATCAAGAAGCCAGAGTCGTGAAATATTTTCGCTCAAGTAAAGGCTTTACCTTGTTGGAGATGCTGATAGTTTTATCCGTTGTATCAATCATATTGTTATTTAGTATTTTCACGTATCAATCATTTTCAGACATGATACAGAAAAAGTTATTTATTACCCAACTTGAAGCAGATCTATATTATGCTCATGCTTATGCCGTAAACAGAAGGGAGAAAGTTCAGGTCCAGTTCTCACCAATAAAGAAAGAATATAAGGTTACGGATCTTCATTCTAGCGAAACATTATTGCAGAGAAGCTTCCCCTCAACGATTTATATTCAAGAGAGTAATATCGCAAGCTTTGTGATTAATGCTGATGGAAATGTCTCTAATTTTGGCACCATTATTTTTCGGCAAAATCAGCATGCGATCAAGTTGAAATTTTATATTGGGAAGGGGCGTTTTATCATTGAAGAATGAGAGAGGTTTTAGCTTTTTGGAAGGGCTTCTCTCCCTTTCCTTTCTTCTTTTAATCTGTATAACTTTATTTCCTATCGTCTTTTCAATGATGAATAAGTTGTCTGATGGGAAAAAAGAAATGATTGGATACCGACTTTTATATGAATATGTAGAGCAATATCCAGTATCGAAATATCCTTTGAAACAAACAAGATTGAGCCAAGGAATTCAGTATGAATTATTTTATGAAGAAAATGCTGAAAACAGGAGAGCGTGCTTTCGTTATGAAGATCATCAAAAATGTGTTGAGTAAGCAATCTGGCTTTACCTTATTAGAAACCCTATTTTCAATAATGCTCATTACTTTAATTATGTCGATAATGCCATTCATTTTTCAAACGATTCATACGTTAGATCGCCTTTTGGAGACGGATCAAGATTATGAATGGAATTTATTTATTATCGGGTTGCGGAAGGAGCTAGAAGAAGCTGAGCAAATCAATGTCATGAAATTAAATGCGAAAACAAGCCTCATCTTAGAAAAGAGAAATCAAGTGATTACCTATGAGCCATATGGTCAATCATTGCGTAGAAAAGTGAATAAACTTGGCCATGAAATTGTACTTCAAGAAATTCATAGTATTGAATTTATATTGAATGAAGAAGAAGTGCTTATTCAGGTTGAATTTTTGGATGGAATAATGGATGAATCGAGATTTGCCATCAAGGAGGAAGGGTCATTTTAAAGCAAGAAAAAGGAGCCATTTATCCACTTGTTATGCTCGTTAGTGCGCTTGTTTTAATTTTTATCGGTGAAATGGTTCATATTTATGTAGCGGAGTGGGGATATATAAACGAAATCCAATCCTTTTATCAAAGAGAAATAAAGGAAATAATTCAACAAAATGAACCCCAAATGCAAAATACAGAAAAATTAATGATAAAATAGCTTTAGAGGAGAGTGTAACAAGGGGGAACTTCAATTTGGACATAAAAGAACCACTATTTTTAATTGGATTCATGGGGGCTGGGAAGACCTCCGTTGGCGAAAAATTAGCTGAAATTTGCGGATGTTCCGTGGTGGATACCGATCAAGAAATTGAGAGAAAGATGAAGATGGCGATTCCGCAAATTTTCGACAAGTGTGGAGAGGGGCATTTTCGAAGGATTGAATCTGAAGTTTTAGTAGAGTTATCGCAAGAGGCTGTTATCATCACGACGGGAGGAGGGATCATCTTAAAAGAAGCCAATCGGGATGTATTAAAAAAAGGGAAAACTATTTTCCTGCAGGCTCATCCTCAGTCGATTGTTGAACGTGTTGGATTGGATAGCGGTAGACCACTTATTCAAAACAAGAGTCTAGAAGAGGTCACATATATGTATCAAACTAGACTGCCTTATTACTTGGAATGCGCATCTTCTGTGGTGGATACAACTGACTTATCTATTGAAGAGGTAGCCCAGACTATTCTAAAAGAAATGAATGTTTACTAACTCACTTGGTTATACTTTACAAAGGAAGTTGTTTTCCCAACTATTTCCTAAATTGTAAAGAAAAGGTGAAAGCCATGTCGTTTGATGATTATATGAGGTATATGACGGAAACCTTTATTAAACATTTTGAACGACCGAAAGCGGAGCGTAAACAAATAAGGCTGAAGCGTAAAGAGTCGAGTCCACCAAAATTATATCAATGGTTCGGTTTAATGCCTTATTCGATTCGGATGATATTTAAAAGATAGACCCCTTCTACGATCAAGAGGGGGTCTATCTTTTTTGAAAAACTTAACCGATGGATTTAAAATAACCTAAGCATTGACAAACTTTTTATCCGTTGGTCATTTTTTCTTAAGAAAGAGCGTTTAAATAAAAAATGCCCCCGTTAATAATTTCGACTTTTATTATCGGCTCGTATTGATCCTGAAGTGCCTTTTTTTCAACTTCATAGGTTTCGGGTTTCTCTTCCTGGTCTTCGTAGAAATGATCGAGCAGATCTAGATCTTGTGCCCAACGTAATTTTGCCTCTTCAGCCCACGTATGGTCTGACGAATGAAGTTCTTTTTCTAGATAGGTCTCCATTCTTTTTAAGCCACTTTCTGGTTTAATGATCGGGGAAACCGTAAAGCAATAGTCAGGAATTTTTGGCTGGAGATCTGTCTGGTCCATTTTATCGAAAAAATGGTCGATCATAACGCCATTAATTAAATTTAATCCAAGCGATCTTAAAATATCTTTCTTTCTGTCACATTCATAAGAGATTTTAATGTTCAGCATTAACCACGGGTGTAAGGGGATCTGCCTATCTATATTTCCTTTAGCGGGATTTTCATAAAGGCGTATGAACCCAGCCCTTTGCTTCGTGATTGCGAAGAGCTGATGCAAACGTGGAGCACCGAAATGAATCACCTCGCCTTTTACATCTTCTGGTGCTTGTTTTGGATCCGTGATTAAATGAATTTTCATTGGATTCGGTGTCCCACCAGTTTTTTCTAAATAAGTCCAGTAAAAAGGGCGGTTCATCAACGCTTTATCCATGTCAATGGTAAGTTGTACGGTTATATACCCTGATTCATTTTTTTCAATTTGGCAATCATTTTCTGTAAAAAAAGTTTCGAGATAATCGTGAATTTCACTCTGCTGCAATGTTTTCTCCATCCTTTCTTATTGAATCAGCGAACTGGATGATGGACGAGAGGTTCTCCATTTTTATTTTCATTTCACCTTCAGAATGAGATGTTTGAAAAATATCTTTTACATATTCCTCCATATTTAAATGGTCAAATCTGGTGAGAATTTCATCTAACTCCCCGACAATTCGTTCAAATAAATTTATTTTTTCATAAAGAAGTTTTAAAATATGTTCTTCGATTGTACCCTTGATCGAGAAATTGTAGATGTGAACATTATTTTCTTGTCCTAAACGGTGAATTCGCCCAATTCGTTGTTCAAGTCGCATCGGATTCCAAGGTAAATCGAAATTAATAATGTGCGAGCAAAATTGTAAATTGATTCCTTCTCCACCCGCTTCTGTTGCGATCAGCACTTGAGCATGATTCTTAAACAGTTCGCGCATCCAATCTTTCTTACCGCGTTTAAACCCACCTCTGAAAGGAACAGAACGAATGCCATTTTTTTGCAAGAACCATTGTAAATATAATTGAGTTGCGCGGTATTCTGTAAAGATGATGACCTTATCATTGATCGTTTGAATTAATTCTAAAGCTTTTTCAGCTTTCGAGTTTTGTTGAACCCCATCTATTTTTTGCTTAACAAAATTAATCTTCTCTACAATAGCTGGAGAAGGATTTTCGATTTTATTAAACATATTTTTTAAGGTCATAAACACAGCTTCTCTACTACTGCATGCTTCTCTTTTAAGGGTAAGAAGGGAGAATCCATGCGCAACGAACCCGTCTTCAGCATTTTTCAGTGTATCGATGGCTTGATATAATGCCTTTTCCTCTTTTGAAAAATTGATCAAAATACTTTCTACATGACGCTCCGGCCATTCTACTCCTGTTTCACCTCTTCTATTTCGGATCATCACTTTATTCACTAACTCTTTTAAATATTCATCGTCTTGAAGTGATGTTTTTTTATTTTTATATTGGTCTAAGAAGCCGCTTTCCGATCCTAAATGCCCAGGCTTTAGTAAGGAGACGAGATGAAAAATTTCTTCAATTCTATTTTGAATCGGTGTAGCCGTTAATAAAAGACAAAACTTTTTCTTAAGGGACTGGACAAATTGATAGTTTTTCGTTTTAGGATTCTTTAATTTATGGGCTTCATCGATCACAATAAGATCGTAATTTTGTTCAGCGATTATTTCTTGATGGGGGCTGCGTTTAGCCGTATCAATCGAGGATACGACGACAGAAAATTGCTCCCATACATAACTTTTCTTTTGGGGAACGGCTGGTATATGAAATTTTTCGTTCAATTCGCTAACCCACTGAGAAACAAGAGAGGCTGGTACTAGAATTAGAGCTTTTTTTACTAAGCCTCTGATCATATATTCCTTTAAAATCAATCCAGCTTCGATTGTTTTCCCTAATCCCACTTCATCAGCCAAAATCGCCTTTCCATTCATATTTTCAACTACTTGTTGAGCGGTTTCTAGTTGATGGGGTAATGGAGTTAATTGCTGTAAATATTTTGGTGCAACTAATCCTTCAAAAGTAGGAATTGTTAAATGCTTCTCGGTTTTCACCGCTAGTTTAAATAGCTCTAAATTGGCCCAAGGACCATCCTTTTCTAGTCTTTCCACAAAACCTTTTTTCCAATTTTGGTCGAATTGTATTTTGACGGACATAAGTACCTCCTACAAATCAATGAAACATTGATGGGAATAAAATTGATACTTGAACACGTATCTTGTATTAGTTAGTATGTCCAAAAAAATAATTATATATTTGGCGAATAAGGGTGAAGGGAGAGACTGAAGGGGAAACAAAATCGTTGATCAAGATCCTCGGCTGTTTTTTTTTACTTCACAACGTTCTACTCTACTAAAAGATTTTAAAAAACACCGCAGAACATCAAGTGATCTGCGGTGTTTGAATTAGCTGTTATATTTCTTAGTTGTTTTTATTTTCCCTGTCCATTTTTTAAATCCACCTTGTAGTTGGTAAAGCTGCTTGTATCCCTTTTTGTATAGCATTTGCCCGGCTCTCCCACTGCGCATTCCACTTTGGCAGTAAAGATATACAGGCTTATCAGGACGAATTTCTTTCATTCTATTTTTTAATTGTGAAATAGGGATATTGCGAGCCCCTAAAATATGGCCGGCATCAAATTCATTTGGTTCCCGTACATCGATGAGCTGTGCTTTTCGATAACCTGAACGAAATTCATCTTCTGAAAGTGTGTTTAAAATTTTCTTTTGATGAAAAAAATTATACAGGGAAAATATGATGATAATCCCTAGAATAACAAGTAATGTGTATAAAGCTGTCAATTTTTTTCTTCCCCCCTCTGGTAAACAAGCCTATTTTTTATTATATTATTCAATGCGGCCTTTATCAAAACTTTTATATGAATCGTGGGAAATTTTAACAAGGTTGAGGAATAAACAAGCACTAAAGTAAAAATGTCCAAAATTGTCGTTTTTTTAGTTATTTTCATGGAGAATCTTTGTTTTTCTCACGATATCCCTCATTTTTGTATTTGACAAAAGGCAAAGTCTTTTCACTTGATTTACAATATATTGTGGTCGATAATAGACTAGAAACAATATATAGTGTTAATAGTGATTGTTTTATAGGGAATTTGAGTATTTCTTAGGATGTAGAGAGGAGTTTGTTAAATGGCAATAGCTTTCCAACAATATTCAGATTTGGATATTGAAAGATTGAATCAGGATATTCGACAGTTCGACCAGGTATTTCCCATTACAGCAGACATGAAGATCACACATAAGGGAGTATCTCGCCTCGTTATGATTGATCGGTATGCTTTCAAGGATACAGAAAAATTAACATTGGCAGCCGGTGACTTTATTGTTTTAACAATTAAGGACGATCCGAAATTTCCGGCAAGAGGTTTAGGTTTTATCCAATCGATTGATTGGGAAGAGAATACTGCGCAAGTCCTTGTAGAAGAAGAATTTCGTAATTCTTTAGACGAAGCAGAAGAGAGAAAGACAGGAATTATTGTTCGTCCGCTTGATGTCATCGAAAAACCGTTAGAAGTTTTTTATGAACAAATTGCCAAAAGAAATGCTAACGGATTAGCTGCGGTAGAAAAGACAGCCGAAAAAAGACAGGAATGGTTTGAAAAGTTTTATCAAGAGCTTTCAAGCTTAAATTTTATCCCAGCAGGACGGGTGCTGTATGGAGCAGGTTCTGGAACAGATGTGACCTACTTTAATTGTTACGTAATGCCGTTTGTTCCAGATTCCAGAGAAGGTATTTCTGAGCACCGTAAGCAAGTAATGGAGATCATGAGTAGGGGTGGCGGAGTTGGTACGAATGGATCCACACTAAGACCGCGGAATACACTTGCTCGTGGCGTCAACGGGAAATCTTCCGGATCAGTTTCATGGCTCGATGACATTGCAAAGCTTACACATTTAGTTGAACAAGGTGGATCAAGACGTGGAGCTCAAATGATCATGTTGGCCGACTGGCACCCTGATATTATTGAATTTATCATTTCCAAAATGCAAAACCCAAGAATTTTAAGATTTTTGATTGAAAATACGGACGACCCTATCATTAAAAAACATGCGAAAGATAAATTGAAATTTACTCCTTTAACCCAAACAGAAGAAGCGATGTACCAAGGAATTCTAAACTATCGTAATATGCCTGGATACGGCGGCTTTGATGAGTCTATTTTTCGTGAAGCTGAGGAAAAGTTAAACGAAGGTGGCACTTATTCTGTGCATAACTCGGAGTTTTTAACAGGAGCTAATATTTCTGTTTGTTTAACGAAAGAATTTATGGATGCAGTTGATGCAGATGATGAATATGAGCTCCGTTTCCCAGATGTTGAAAATTACGATGAAGAAGCCATGAAGATTTATAATGAAGAGTGGCATAATGTTGGGGATGTACGTGAATGGGAAAAACTAGGTCATAAAGTACGTACATACCGAAAAATCAAAGCAAAAGAATTGTGGAATTTAATTAATATTTGTGCCACCTATTCAGCGGAACCGGGCATTTTCTTCATCGATAATGCCAATGACATGACCAATGCGAAAGCATATGGACAAAAAGTTGTTGCTACAAATCCGTGTGGAGAACAACCGCTCGCACCATATTCTGTCTGCAATTTAGCTGCTGTCAATCTTGCGAATATGGCTGATAAAGAGAAGAAAACTGTTGATTTTGAAAAACTGAAACAAACGGTAAAAATCGGCGTGCGCATGCAAGATAATGTGATTAATGCAACCCCATATTTCTTGGAAGACAATAAAACCCAAGCACTTGGCGAAAGACGTGTCGGTCTTGGAGTCATGGGACTTGCCGATCTCTTAATCTATTGTGAAAAAGAATATGGATCAGCTGAAGGAAACAAATTAGTTGATCAAGTATTTGAAACGATTGCGACAGAAGCTTATCGAGAATCGATTGAAATTGCCAAAGAAAAAGGAAGCTTCCCATTCTTACAAGGGGAGACAGAGGAAGAAGCGAATCAATTACGTCAAGCCTTTATTCAAACGGGTTATATGAAACGGATGCCAGAGGATATAAGGGAAGATATTTTAGAATACGGTATTCGTAACTCACACCTACTAACTGTTGCGCCTACCGGATCCACTGGAACCATGGTTGGCGTAAGTACAGGTTTAGAACCTTACTTCTCCTTTACCTATTACCGTAGTGGCCGTCTTGGTAAATTTATTGAGGTAAAAGCAGATATTGTGGAAGAATATTTGCAAGCCAATCCTGATACGGATCCCGACAATTTACCAGAATGGTTTGTCACATCGATGAGCCTAGCACCTGAAGCTCATGCAGATGTACAATGTGTCATCCAACGCTGGATTGATAGCTCTATTTCTAAAACTGTGAATGCACCAAAAGGATATTCGGTCGAACAAGTACAAAAGGTGTATGAGCGACTCTATCGAGGGGGAGCCAAAGGTGGAACAGTCTATGTGGATGGAAGTCGTGATTCACAGGTTCTTACTTTGAAGGCAGAAGATAGTAAAGCAGAAACGACTGAACAACTACAATTCAGCGAACCGGTTGTCCTGGTAGATACGATTCAAGACCTCCGCTCAACAAGTGTTACATTTGGATCTGAGGTTGGAGACACATGTCCCGTATGCCGGAAAGGAAATGTAAAGGATATTGGCGGCTGCAACACATGCGACAATTGTAATGCTCAATTAAAATGTGGCTTATAAGATTACAGATGCTATATGGAACAAAAGCGCAAGCGCCCGTTTAGCGACGTACAAACTTTTTAGGGGCCTGACGAGATAAAGGAAACACGATGAACCCGAAGGGTGAATCGATGTTGACTTATCGTAGGAAGCCACCGAAAGTTTGCTAGTCGCTGGGCGCTGGAGCTGGATGTCAAACCGTAACGTAAACAGTTATCCACAAGTCGAGAATTTTATAATTTCCTAGACCATAAAAAAATCCCAAATCAATTTGCATTTGGGATTTTTTAATTGCTGAAGAAAGGCCCTCATGTTGCATGAAATTAAAGGAAATTGTAAAAACGTCGATTAGGAGCAAGTCCATTATTTATGGATTAATTTCCTGCTTGTATTATGTTCTAAATATCCTTTTGTCCCTTAAAATAGTAAAAAGACTGTCTGCGGGAGGGGTAAGAATGGATGTGGATGGCGTCTTTTCAGGTGGTGGGATTAAGGGGTTTGCCCTGTTAGGTGCTTATGAAGTCTTAGAAGAAAAAGGCATCAGCTTCAATAGATTGGCGGGCACAAGTGCTGGGGCGATCATGGCAGCTTTTATAGCTGCTGGTTATACAAGCAAAGAAATTTTAAAAATTATGCATGAGACAAAGATCTCCGTTTTTTTAGATCAAAAAAAGACCTTCATTCCCTTTCCTATCTCGAAATGGCTATGCCTATATTGGAGGATGGGCCTGTACCAAGGGAAAGCATTGGAGGAATGGATTCGCGAAAAACTGGCGGATAAAGGGGTGTATACTTTTTCAGATTTACCTAAGGGGAAATTAAAACTGATTGCATCCGATTTATCAGCAGGAAAGCTACTAGTGCTACCAGATGATTTAGAGGGATTGGGTATTCCAAAAGAAACATTTCCTATTGCCAGGGCTGTGAGAATGAGTTGTGGACTTCCCTTCTTCTTTGAACCTGTGAAATTACGTTCCTTGTCCGGGAAAAGTATCATTGTTGATGGAGGGGTATTAAGTAATTTTCCGATCTGGTTGTTTGATGAAGATAAAGGGAAGAAAAAGCGTCCCATCATTGGCATTAAATTAAGCTATAAAGCAGAAGAACAACCAAAAAGAGAAATAAAAAATGCTTTATCATTATTTGAGGCTTTATTTAGTACGATGAAAGATGTTCATGATGCGCGCTATATTTCAAGGAGACATGAGAAGAACATTATTTTTATTCCGTTAGAAGATGGATTAACGACAGAGTTTACTCTATCTGGTCAAAAAAAAGACGCCCTAATTGAGACAGGGCGTATGAGAGCAAAAGAATTTCTAAAAAAATGGACTTATTAAATACAGAGAGTCAAAAAATAGCACGATCTTTTTTCTTATTCTTTTTCCCTTCGATTACTGTCAAATGGGCAGTTGATCGTTTGCGAAGCGGACGTTTAGCAGATGTATTCACATAAACATTTTTTCGCGGTTGCTGGTAACGTTTCTTGGATAGCTTCGCTGCTTTTGCAAAGGATCTACTTTCCTTGTAGCCTTGTTTTCTTCCCATAAATAGTCGAATGACTAGCAAAATAATGCCTGCGATTAAAACCATAAAAAACAGCTGAAGGAACAGACTTGCCGGATTATAATATAACCAGGTACCTAACCCAATCAGCGCGGAAATAATAATTCCTCCAAACAAACAATTCCGTATGGTCAAGAATGCCACCTCCTCGGGAGTATAGAAAAGTATTCCCAAAAAGAAAACCAAATATACCATTATGAACCATTAATAGAATAAATGTAATTTCATTTTTCACCGAAACCTGTTACTTAAACAATCCTTTACCTATATCTTACTAAAAAAACAAAAAATTCACCAGATATAATTTTAAAGGCTGGAAATGGGCAAGATATGGATGAGGTGAAAATCGTGGAAAATAAAGAATATAACAATCAATATACGATGTCATTGACTCAATTATCGGTGTTTACAGGATTTGTTGCAGGCGCGGGAGGTGCTTTATTATGCTTTGCTGCCCATTACTTTAATCTTACCGAGATTAAGCCATCATTTATCTTAGTCATTTTTAAGGGGAGTTGGAAGGGCGGGTGGCTTGGTGTTGTGATATCTTGTTTGATTTATGGTTTTATTTCAATACTTGTTGCATTGATTTATTATACTTTGTTGAAAAAGAAAAAATCGATTATTTGGGGCGGGGTTTATGGAGCAATCCTTTTTTTTCTTATTTTTTTTGTGCTTTATCCAGTTATTCCAACCATTCAGTTCATTATGAAATATAATCTAATCACTATTTTAACAGAAGCCAGTTTTTTTATTTTGTATGGAATTTTTATTGGCTATTCGATTTCATATGAGTACAATGAACAGCAGTATTGGCAGAATGCTGAATCACATTGAACTTTATACACTCTAACTAGGTGCTAGTTGGCTTTTTATGGTAGAATGTTTTTGCAAAGGATTCTGGCTTTAGGGTGTGAGAAAAATGAAAATACTTGTTTTAAATGGCCCAAATTTAAATATGTTGGGGAAAAGAGAACCCGGTATTTATGGGAAAGATTCATTAGAGCAATTGGAAAAAAACCTTCATCATCTGTGTCAGAAAGAGGAAGTGGAAGTCGATCTCTTCCAATCTAATTATGAGGGAGCACTTCTTGATGAATTGCATGAGGCAACGAAAAAAGGGTATGCGGGCATTATTATGAATCCAGGCGCCTTCACGCATTATAGTATTGCCTTAAGAGATGGAATTGCCGCCATTGATTTGCCTGTTATCGAAGTGCATATCTCGAACGTTTACGCTAGGGAGGAGTTTAGGAGTAAATCCGTAACGGCCCCTGTTTCAATCGGACAAATTACAGGTTTTGGCCTATATGGTTATGAATTAGCTCTTCTCGCTTTAAAGCAATACATACAAGGGAGAGGATAAAATGAGTAAGTTGGATAAAATCCGTTCATCTTTCCAATCATTGGGAATTGACGGAATGTTTGTAACAAGTCCATATAATGTGCGTTATATGACCAACTTCACGGGAACAGCCGGTTTGGCTTTAATTTCACAGGACCGAGCTATATTTATTACTGATTTTCGGTATGCAGAACAGGCTCAAAATCAAGCGCAGGAATATGAAGTATCTATCCACTCTGGTCCGATCATGGATGAGGTAGCGAAGAAGGTAAAAGAGTTAGGAATCATAAAATTAGGATTCGAACAAGATTATATGTCTTATTCTACTTGGACTAAATACAATCAAGCTGTCGCAGCAGAATTTGTCCCTGTTTCGAATTTGATGGAGGAAATGCGGTTAATAAAGACGAATGATGAAATCGCTAAGATTAAAGAAGCAGCTGATATAGCAGATGCAGCCTTCAAACATATTCTTGATTTTATAGAACCTGGAAAAACTGAATTGGAAGTGTCGAATGAATTAGAGTTTTTTATGAGAAAATGTGGAGCCACCTCGTCATCCTTTGATATCATTGTTGCTTCCGGAAAAAGATCTTCCATGCCACATGGTGTTGCCAGTGATAAAGAGATTGAAGTGGGAGATTTCGTGACAATGGATTACGGTGCCCTTCATAAAGGGTATGTGTCCGATATTACCCGTACCATTGCAGTAGGAGAGCCATCTACTACTTTAAAAGAAATTTATGATGTGACCCTTGAAGCGCAATTACGAGCAATGGAACAAATTAAACCGGGCATGACCGGGATCGAAGCGGATGCGATTGCTAGAGATTATATCACGGAAAAAGGGTATGGCGACTATTTTGGGCATTCTCTCGGTCATGGGATTGGATTAGAGGTTCATGAAGGACCCAGCCTTTCAAAACGCTCTAAAATCAAACTGCAACCTGGTATGGTTGTGACCGTAGAGCCGGGGATCTATTTGCCAAATGTTGGTGGGGTGCGTATCGAGGATGATACACTCATCACCGATAAAGGAAATGAAACACTGACTCATTCAACGAAAGATTTAATTATACTTTAATGGGAACTTGGAGGAATAAAGATGATCTCAGTAAATGATTTTCGTACAGGGCTTACAATTGAAACAGATGGAGGAATCTGGCGTGTGATTGACTTCCAACACGTAAAACCAGGCAAAGGAGCGGCCTTTGTAAGATCCAAGCTAAGGAATTTGCGAACTGGCGCGATCCAAGAAAAGACATTCCGTGCCGGTGAAAAGGTCGAAAGGGCACAAATTGATAATAAAACAATGCAATACCTTTATGCAAATGGTGATATGCATGTTTTTATGGATAATGAAACATATGAACAAATTGAATTACCAGAAGCACAAATTGAATATGAATTACAATTTTTGAAAGAAAATATGGAAGTTCATATTATCATGTACCAAGGGGAGACTTTAGGTGTTGATTTACCGAATACCGTCGAACTTGAGGTAACTGAAACAGAACCAGGTATAAAAGGAGATACAGCCTCTGGTGGTTCGAAACCAGCGACATTAGAAACGGGGCTAACGGTACAAGTTCCTTTCTTTGTTAATTCAGGAGACCGTTTAGTTATTAATACAGCTGATGCAAGTTATGTCTCACGAGCATAAACGAACTATTTTCGAGGGCGCCGAAAATACTTCTGATTGTTAAACAGAATAAACTGAGCAGTAAAAAACGACTCTGACATTCGAAATATGAATGTAGAGTCGTTTTTTTGCTTTTTTCTAATAGGTTATTTCATATTTAGAGACAAGCTGAATACATATTAGTTAGAGGATTGATAGAGGGGGAGGAACATATGAGAGCTGTGTTGCAAATGATGCCTCGCCGAATCAGTGATTTGATCACACAACTTCCTAGTCAAATATGGGATGAGATAGAAGAAATTAGATTGCGGATTGGCAGACAAGTGGAAATAGCGGCAAAAGGGAAACCTCATTTTCTTTCCTATATATTTACAAAAGAAGATGCGGAGCAATTTATTGCCAAGCTAGCAAACCATTCATTTTATACGCTTGATGAAGAATTAAAAAAAGGGTATGTCACCATTGATGGCGGCCATCGAATTGGTTTGGCTGGGAAGGTCATTCTTGAAAACAGTCATGTGAAGGCGATCCGCCACCTAGCCTCATTTAATATTCGCATCGCAAGAGAAAAGATTGGAATTGCAGAGAAATATTTACCATTTTTGTATCAAGAAAACTGGAAAAACACCATGATTATTGGCGCACCGCAGACGGGAAAGACGACATTATTAAGGGATATAGCTCGCATGATCTCTACAGGTTCTTCTCACCTAAAGATTGCCTCTGCAAAAGTTGGCATCGTTGATGAACGATCAGAAATTGCTGGTTGTGTGCATGGGATTCCTCAACTTCAATTTGGTCAAAGGGTAGATGTGCTAGATGCATGTCCTAAAGCAGAGGGGATGATGATGCTCATACGTGCCATGAGTCCAAATGTATTAGTTGTCGACGAAATTGGTCGAGAGGAAGATCGATTAGCCATTATGGAAGCGGTCAATGCTGGGATCGCCTTAATGATGACAACACATGGAAATTCCTTTGAGGAAGTGAGGAAAAGACCATTGCTGCAAGAGATTATTGATTCGCAGGTATTTGAACGCTTTATCGAATTGTCTCGTATAAACGGCCCTGGAACGATTGCAGCCATTAAGGATACAAATGGACAGCCAATTAAAAATAAAGAGTTGGTCCATCATGTTTAAAATAATCGGCTCTCTCTTAATCCTAGGTGCCACAACATTTATCGGGTTTGAAATAGCAAGAAGGTTAAGTGAGAGGCCCAAACAATTACAATTGTTCGCAGCTTCCCTTGAGACGTTAGAGACTGAGATCATGTATGGTCATACACCACTGGGAGAGGCATGCATGAAAATATCAAACCAGTTACCAAATCCCGTTTCTGATCATTACGCAAAATTCGCCCACTTCCTTACGAAGGAGGAAATAACCGTATACCAAGCATGGGAGGCAGCATTAAAAGAAACATGGAAACAAACAGAATTAAAACAAAATGAATTTGAAATCCTTCAACAATTCGGTGCTAATCTTGGGAAGCATGATCGTGAATCTCAACAAAAACAGATTATCCTAACATTGAATCATTTGGGAAGAGAAGAGAAGGAAGCAAGGGAAAAACAAAAGATTTACGAAAAAATGGCAAGGAATTTAGGGGTTTTGATTGGAATTCTGATCATTATTTTGCTGGTATAAAACGCCTACATGTTTTCAAACGTCACACGCGATTCCTACGCTTTAAATAAATAGGAGGTTGTAAGAATGGGCATAGAGGTAGATGTCATCTTCAAAATTGCTGGAGTAGGCATCGTTGTTGCTTTTTTGCATACGATCCTTGACCAAGTGGGGAAAAAAGAATATGCCCAGTGGGTCACCCTTTTTGGTTTTATTTATATTTTATTTATGGTTGTCACAATCGTTGACGGGCTTTTTCAGAAAATCCGTTCCGTATTTTTATTTCAGTGATAGGGGGAGTCCGTCATTGTTATGTTGCAAATTGCGGGGATTGCCCTGATTACAACATTTCTTGTATTAGCGATCAAGGAGCAAAAGCCTGGTTTTGCTTTTTTACTTATATTATTTACAGGAACAGGAATATTTCTATTTCTCGTTGATCAAATTCAGAAAATTATTATGATGATCGATACGCTTGCAGCCAATGCCAATGTGAATTCTATGTATGTAAAAACAATTTTGAAAATAATTGGCATTGCGTATATCGCGGAATTCACCTCCCATATTAGCAAAGATGCTGGTCTAGGTTCTCTTGCGGCAAAGGTAGAATTAGCTGGAAAAATATTAATATTAGCGATGGCAGTGCCAATTTTAACAGTTCTAATTGAAACAATCCTTGCTCTAATGCCTGCCTAAAATGCGTTGTGGAACGGAGTGGAAATAGATGAAATTCCGGCATGGGATCATCTGCTTATTCTTTATGCTGCTGTTGATTGGCCCAGGTCAAGTCAGCGCCCAAGAGGGACAACCTGTAGAAAGTGAAAAAGAGAGTACTTTAGATCGTTACATGGATGACTTGGGACTAGAAGAATTAAATCAATACTGGGACAAGGTTGTTGAGGATTACGGGAATTATTTACCAGAAAGTAAAAGAGGGACACTTATTGAATTTGTAAAAGGGGATGGGTCTTCCTCGATACAAGCCTGGGTTAACGGCATTATCGCCTTTATCATTCAAGAAATATCGTTGAATTTAAAACTTTTAGGTACCCTTATGCTTTTGACTATTTTTAGTGTGTTTTTACAGTCTCTCCATAATGCCTTTGAACAAGGTGCTGTCAGTAAGGTTGCCTATTCCATTATTTTTATGGTTCTTATCATCATCGCACTAAATAGTTTTCGGGTAGCAAGTGAATATGCAATCGAGGCAATTGATCATATGAGTCAATTTATTTTGGCTTTATTACCACTTTTACTAGCCTTAATTGCCTCTTCTGGAGGAGTTACGTCCTCAGGTTTTTATCATCCAATCCTTGTCTTTTTAGTCAATATTAGCAGTTTGATTATTAAAAACGGTGTTTTACCATTACTATTTCTTTCTACGTTATTAAGTATCGCCAATGCATTGAATGGAGAAATAAAAGTATCCCAATTAGCTGGCTTACTCAAGAAAGCGAGTGTTGGATTGCTAGGCGCTTTTATTACGATTTTGCTAGGCGTGATGTCCTTACAAGGGGCAGCTTCTGCGGTTGCCGATGGGGTGGCGATTAAAACAGCTAAGTTTGTGACAGGCAATTTCGTTCCGGTTGTAGGGAAAATGTTCACAGACGCAGCTGATACGGTGCTGTCGGCCTCTGTCTTATTAAAAAACACCGTTGGGATTGCAGGAGTGATCATTGTGCTGTTGATTGCTGCTTTTCCAGCTATGAAAATATTAATTATATCATTTATCTACAAACTTACTGCAGCGTTATTGCAACCTCTTGGCGATGGACCAGTCATTGCTTGTTTAAACGCTGTAAGCAATAGTATGATTTATGTTTTTGCGTCACTAGCTATCGTTTCTTTCATGTTTTTTATTAGTGTGACGATTATTATTACATCTGGCAATATTACGATGATGGTTCGATAGAAAGGGGATGTTCAAAAAGTCCGGTAAAAATGACTCTGCGAATTTCTTCGTTGGCTTGTTTCTTCTCTGCTCATGTATCAGGATAAAAGTTCTTCTGCTAACCCTGCCCACGTCCTGTGGGCAACGCAGAAGTCAGTACATCCTGTACAAGTCAGCTCCTCGGAAAAGAAAACCACTTTTCCTTCGTGCGATGCGGATTCAGGGAAGCTTTCCTTGTGCTCGAAACTGCGCCGCCTCGAACTTTCGATGCACAGGATGTGCTAGTGTCGGCGTTGCTGACAGGACGTCAGCACCTTTAGCCGACGGGTCCTTTTTATCCTCCTTTTTGAACACGCACTTGAAAGGGGATAGATATGGAATTTATAAAAGGTTGGATTCTTAATATCATTATATTCCTGCTTCTAGCCATGATTATTGACATGCTGTTACCAGCAAATAATATGCGGAAATATGTGAAACTTGTGACAGGATTGCTACTGATTTCGATCATTATGACTCCCTTATTTCAATTACTATCAAGTGATTATGAAAAAGTATTGGCTTCTTTTACGACAAAGATAGAAGCAAGTGAACAATCTACAGGAAATTTGCTAGAAAAGAAAAAAATAGAGATACAAGCCTCACAACATGCATATACATTAGAGCAGATGGCTGTCCAAATGAAAAAGGAAGTGGAAAAGGAGTTGATGGATCATTATCAAGTTGTAATTAAGAACATTCAAATCTCTGCCGATGCCAATATGGATCAACCAGAAGAACAGATCAATCACGTGTTGGTTCATGTAGCCCCTTCCGAAAATGAAATAGAGATTGTAGAACCGATTGTGATTAATACAAAGGAAGAAAAGCCGAAAGAGAGCAGTCATCAAAATAGTGAAATCAAAACACTACTGTCTGAACGATGGGAAATTCCTGAAGAGAGCATTGAAATTGTTTCGGGGGAGGAACCAGCAAAAGATGGGGAATCATAATCATCCTTTTCAATGGATAAAGGAAAAACTAGAGAAGCTTAAACTAAAGCCTCCCGGAAAAAACGGCGGAAAAACTTCTTATCTTCTCATATTACTTGCCTTAGGAGCTTTATTTATGGTTATGGGCAACATATGGAAAAATGATGTAGATGAACAACCAGCAGCCGTTTTAGATAAAACAGCCTCTGATGAAAGCTCTGAGACATTTGGATCTAATCAATCGGAATCAAATGAAGGGATGAAATTATTTGAAGATCAATATGAGCAGCGGTTAAAAGAGGCGTTAGAATCGATTGTGGGGGTTGGCAGTACAACTGTTTTTATCAATGTATCTGCAACTGAAAGAAAAGTATACGAGAAAAATACAGTTTTAAGAAATCAGACGACGAAAGAAGAGGATACAAATGGGGGAACAAGGCAAGTAGAAGATCAATCGAAAGAAGACGAGATTGTCATTATTCAAAACGGGGATAAAGAAACACCTCTGACCTCAGAGACACAAAAGCCGGATATTCAAGGTGTTTTGGTTGTTGCGGAAGGGGCAGAAAATATACAAGTGAAAAAGTGGATTCGAGAGGCTGTGACAAAATCTTTAAATGTTCCTGTTCATAAAGTTGCAGTTATTCCAAAAAAATCTAAGGGGGAATCTTAATGCTTTTGAAAAAGCAAACAGTTTGGCTATTAACAATGTTAAGTCTTGTGGTCGTATTATCAGTCTATTATGTTTTACAGGACCCACCATCCAATGATTTAGCAGCAAATGGCAAAAAGGATGCAGAAAATACTAGCGACCAAATGAGTGGTAAAGATTTAGAAATTATGACTCAAGCAGCCGGTGATGATGTTTATGAAGCGATCCGCATGGATTTGCAAGATAAACGTAGCGAGCAAAAACTGGGCTTGCAAAGCCAATTAGGTGAGAAAGAATTAACAGCAGATGAAAAAAATAAATTGTATGATGAAATGGAAAAAATTGATGAACTGGCGGCAAAGGAACAGATTATTGAAACAAGTATAAAAGGATTAGGATACAGTGATGCATTGGTTAAGATAGAAGATCAAACAGTAAATATTTTGGTAAAAGCAGAAGAGCATTCAAAGAAAGACGCTGTAAGTATCCTTAAAGTTGTAAGAGATGAAATTAGCACGAATTATGTGCCAAAAATCGAATTTGATACAAAATAAGCCGAGGACGGAGGGGAGAATCCCATCCGTCCCATTTCTTTTTTCAGAGGATGTTCAAAAAGTCCGGTAAAAATGACACTGCGAATTTCTTCGTTGGCTTGCTTCTCCGCTGCTCATGTATCTAAATGCATACATTCTGCTGCTCGAAGGCTGCGCCGTCTCGAACTTTCGACGTACAGGATGTACTAGTGTCGGCGTTGCTGACAGGACGTCAGCGCCTTTAGCCGACTTGGTCCTTTTTATCCTCCTTTTTGAACAGGCACTTTAATGTTTTTTTAAGAATAGGGAAGGAAGGATTGAATTTTTATTAGGTATTATATTATGATATTAGTAGCTACTCATAAATTTTAAGGAGTGTCATTATGTTAAAAATAGAAGAAATTCGTGAGATTATCAAACTAATTGATCAATCCTCTATAGAAGAATTTGTGTATAAACATGAAGGTTCTAAAGTAGAATTGAAAAAACGATCCAGTATTCAACCGGTTCAGGCACAACCTATTCATCCCGCTTCCGCAGTTGTTGCTCAGCCATCTACTCCTGCACCAGCAACGGAAGTAACAGCTCAACCAAATAGTGAACAAGAAAATTCTTCACAAGTTCAATCAGACCAGTATCATAAAATTGTTTCTCCAATGGTAGGAACTTTCTATCGGGCATCTTCTCCTGATACTCCTGCTTATGTTGAAGTAGGTTCAACAGTTAATGAAGATTCGGTTGTTTGTATCGTAGAAGCAATGAAGTTATTTAATGAAATTGAAGCTGAAGTTGAAGGTGAAATCGTTGAGATCCTTGTCAAGGATGGTCAATTGGTTGAATATGGTCAACCATTATTCTTGGTCAAGCAAAAGTAAGGAGTATGGTCTATGATAAAGAAATTATTAATCGCTAATAGAGGCGAGATTGCTGTAAGAATTATTCGAGCTTGCAAGGAAATGGATATTGAGACGGTTGCTGTTTATTCTGAAGCAGACCAAGAGTCTCTCCATGTCCAGCTTGCTGATGAAGCCTATTGTGTAGGACCAAATGCCTCTAAAGATAGTTATTTAAATACATTAAATGTTGTTGGGGTTGCAAAATTAACAGGCTGTGATGCCATCCACCCAGGTTACGGCTTTTTAGCTGAAAATGCAGATTTCGCTGAATTATGCCGTGTATGCAATATTATATTTGTTGGGCCAAGCCCAGATGCGATCTCTAAAATGGGAACAAAAGATGTAGCTCGAGAAACTATGAAAGAAGCTGGTGTACCCATTGTTCCAGGCTCTCGTGGTATAATTGAGGATATTGAGGATGCTGTTGATCTAGCAAATGAAATGGGCTATCCGGTCATTATTAAAGCAACGGCTGGAGGAGGCGGAAAAGGTATCCGTGTGGCGCGTACGGAGGATGAATTAGTCAAGGGAATTAAAATTACAAGACAAGAAGCTGAGACAGCCTTTGGCGATCCAGGAGTTTATTTAGAAAAATATATAGAGGATTTCCGACATGTAGAAATTCAAGTTTTGGCAGATCAGTTCGGGAATGTCATTCATCTTGGTGAAAGAGATTGTTCCATCCAACGGAGATTGCAAAAATTATTAGAGGAAACACCATCTCCAGCTATTAATGCGGAAACAAGAGAGAAGATGGGGCAGGCTGCTGTTCAAGCCGCAAAAGCGGTAGAGTATACAGGAGCAGGTACGATTGAATTTATTTATGACCGTGGAAGCCAGGAATTTTATTTCATGGAGATGAATACGAGAATTCAGGTGGAGCATCCTGTGACAGAAATGGTTACGGGCATCGACTTGATTAAAGAACAAATTCGTGTAGCATCAGGGGAAAAACTTCGTGTGAAACAGGAAGATGTTGAATTTCGTGGTTGGTCGATAGAATGTAGAATTAATGCAGAAAACCCCGAAAAGAACTTTATGCCGTCTGCAGGTCGGATTGAAATGTATCTACCCCCAGGCGGACCAGGGGTAAGGGTAGATTCTGGTGTATATCCTGGCTATACAATTCCGCCATACTATGATTCAATGGTAGCAAAGGTTATTTCTTATGGGAAAACTCGTGAAGAAGCAATTGCAAAAATGAAGCGTGCCCTAGAAGAATTTGTGATTGAAGGAATTAAAACCACAATCCCATTTCATATAAATTTATTGGAGAATGAAACATTTGTAAATGGGGATTTTAATACGAAGTTTCTGGAAATCCATGATGTAATGGGTCCAAAATAATTGGAGGTGCAAAGCATGGAAGAAACAATGAATATGTTGGAAATGATTCAAGATGAGGAAAAAAGTCATGGTAAAATTGAAATCGCTCCAGAAGTAATTGAAGTGATCGCAGGGATTGCTGCATCAGAAGTGGATGGAATTGCTCAAATGCGAGGGAATTTTGCTAGCGGTGTTGTTGAGAAACTAGGGAAGAAAAATCACGGAAAAGGCATTCGAGTAGAATTAACAGATGAGGGAATTAAAGTGGATGTTTTCTGCCTAATGGATTTTGGTGTGTCGATTCCGACGGTTGCCCAAAAAGTACAAGACAATATCAAACAAACACTTTACAATATGACAGCTTTAGAAGCAAAAGAAGTCAATATTCATATTGTTGGTGTTACATTTGAAACGCAAAAAGCGGATCAAGAGACTGATTTTGAAGAACAATAATGTAGGGCTGCAATTAAGGATGAACAGCTAAGCGCGCGCCGTCCTGGCGGCAGGCTCAAAACGGACCATCCTGGTGCTTCGCCTGCCCCTGTACGTCGCAACGCTGTTCTGACCCACATCCTGTGGCAATGCCGTTTTGACCCGCAACCTGCGGGCCTAAAGGAGATTTTATATTACATGAAAAGAAGAACTGCACGCGAGAAAGCATTACAAGCTTTGTTTCAAATGAATATAAGCGGAATAGAAGCGGAAGAGGCAATTGAAAATGTGCTGGGAGAAGAACGGAAAGATTCTTTTTTGCAGCAATTGGTAGAAGGGACGATTCAACATCTACCAGAAATTGACGCTGAAATTCAAAAGCATTTGGAAAATTGGACGTTAGATCGTCTTGCCAAAGTAGACATTACTATTTTACGAATTGGGATGTATGAGCTTTTATTTAATGATGAAGTGCCGGAAAATGTGGCGATCAATGAAGCCATTGAAATTGCGAAAATTTTTGGGGACGACCATTCAGGCAAATTTATTAACGGAATCTTATCTAAAGCGAAAAGAAACAAATGAGATAAAATCTTCAGGGGGAAAGAAGATGACAGCCAATTTGATTGATGGAAAAAAAATAGCTGCGGAAACACGCAAAAACCTGCAAATTGAAGTAAATCAATTAGTGGAAGCAGGGGTCAAACCTGGTCTTGCCGTAATCTTAGTGGGAGATAATCAAGCCTCTCGTACCTACGTGACAAACAAACAAAAAAGCTGTAAAGCAATCGGAATAGAATCAATCCTAATTGAGCTTCCAGATTATGTAACGGAAAATGAGTTATTGAATCAGATTGAGGAATTAAACAATCGTGATGATATTCATGGTATCCTCGTCCAATTGCCACTTCCTAAGCATATCTCAGAAACAAAAGTAATTGAGACGATTTCTTCAGAAAAAGATGTTGATGGCTTTCATCCTGTGAATATTGGTAAAATGATGACGGGTCAAGATACATTTTTTCCATGCACACCTTTTGGCATTTTGGAAATGTTAAAATACGAGGGCATTTCCATTTCCGGAAAGCATGCGGTTATTGTTGGTAGAAGTAATATTGTAGGTAAGCCAATGGGGCAGTTACTATTAAACGAAAACGCAACTGTAACCTATTGTCATTCCAAAACAAAGGATCTTGCTTCCTATACAAGAGAAGCAGATATTTTGGTAGCCGCGATTGGAAAAGCAAAAATGATCACATCTGAATATGTGAAAGAAGGCGCTACTGTTATTGATGTAGGAATGAACCGCGATGAAAATGGAAAATTATGTGGGGATGTTGATTTTGCAGATGTTTCCGATCAAGCTGGATTTATTACACCAGTTCCAGGTGGTGTTGGTCCTATGACCATTACAATGTTATTATATAACACCGTGAAATCGGCAAAAAATAAAATAAATCATCGCAATTTAAAATAAAAACGAGTAGAATAGAAATAAGTGAAGAGAAAAGCTGTCATCCAGACTACTGGAGTGCAGCTTTTCTTGTTGGTAGAAGGTGAAGAAATGAAAAATCCGTCCTATTTATCTGTCCAAGCCTTAACGAAATACATAAAAAGAAAATTTGATGCAGACCCCCACTTAATGACTGTTTTTGTAAAAGGTGAGATTTCGAATTTTAAAAAACATACAAGCGGGCATTTATATTTTACATTAAAAGATGATCAAGCAAGAATCGGAGCTGTTATGTTTTCGAGGTCGGCTAAGGCCATGAAATTTGCTCCGGAAAATGGGATGCATGTGTTGCTAAAAGGGAATATCTCGGTATATGAACAATCGGGTCAATATCAAATTTATGTACAAGAGATGTTACCGGATGGGATCGGGGAATTATTTCTTGCTTATGAGCAGCTGAAAGAAAAATTAGACAAAGAAGGGCTATTTCAATCTTCTCATAAAAAGCCTATTCCACCTTATCCCCAAAAAATCGGGATCATTACTTCTCCTACTGGTGCAGCAGTCCGAGATATCATCACAACCATCAAAAGACGCTATCCTATGGGAGAAATCCTCTTACTTCCTGCCCTCGTGCAAGGAATGCAATCAGGAAAATCAATCGTTGAAGCGATTCAGACTGCCAATAATCGTCAAGATATTGATGTACTTATTGTAGGAAGAGGAGGAGGCTCAATTGAAGACCTTTGGGCTTTTAATGAGGAACCAGTTGTAAGGGCCGTTTTTCAATCTACAATTCCGATTATTTCTGCGATTGGCCATGAGACAGATTTCACGATTACAGATTTTGTTGCTGATTTACGCGCACCTACACCTACTGGGGCAGCAGAACTGGCCGTCCCCCATGTAGAAGAATTAATGGAGCGACTATTAAATTTACAAAATCAGTTGAATCGAGAAATGGTTGAAACGATTCGTTCAAAGCAAACTCAATTAAACTACCTGCAGCAATCGTATATCTATCGTCACCCCCACAAAATTTATGAACAAAAATGGGAAACGGTGGATCGATGGACTGAAAGATTGCACACATCCCTTGAACGATTTTTACGAAAGGAGACGGAGCGTTTCCGTAAATTGAACCACGCATTGGCGGCACGCCATCCTGCTGCAAAAATCGAACTGCATAAGGAGAAATTACGCTATCTCCATGAACGTCTAAATAAGCAGACTCAATTTGTTTTTGAACAAAAAAATCACGATTTTTTGCACAAAGTTTCTAAATTAGATGCTTTAAGTCCATTAAATATTTTACAGAGGGGTTTTAGTGTAGCGTATAATGAAAAAGGAAAGTTAATTAAAAATACAGAAGCCTTAGGGCCCGGTGAAAAAATGATTGTCAGAGTGATAGATGGACACTATTATTGTACGGTTGATTATGCGGAGAAAGGTGAAAGAAATGAAGGAAAAAATGACATTTGAACAAGCGATAAATGAGCTTGAAAAAATTGTTGGACGCTTAGAATCAGGAGATATCCCTCTAGAGGAAGCCTTGAGTATCTATCAAAAAGGGATGGAATATTCCAAGTTTTGTCATGACCGCCTCAAGAATGCAGAAGAGCAATTAACAAAAGTTTTAACAGATCATGGAGAGGAGGATTTTCATCTCCAAGAGGAGGAGCAAGAGTGAGCGTAAATCAGACAGAATACCTTAACGATTATAAACGACAACTCGATACGAACGTTATCAAGGCAATTGAAGAATTACAAGCACCGGAATCGTTAAAAGAAGCGATGAAATATTCTTTAACGGCTGGTGGAAAAAGAATTCGTCCGCTTTTTTTATTTGCTGCCATACATGCGTATGGGAAGGATCCTCAAGTAGGAATGGCAACAGCTTGTGCATTAGAAATGATTCATACATACTCCCTTATCCATGATGACTTACCAAGTATGGATGACGATGATTTAAGGCGTGGGAGACCAACTAATCATAAAGTATTCGGAGAAGCTTTAGCTATTTTGGCAGGGGATGGCCTTTTAACGTATAGCTTTGAATTGATTGCTAACGATGCAAGATTGACTGACAGTGATAAAATTTGGCTGATTCAATTATTGGCGAAAAACGCTGGACCGGAAGGAATGGTCGGGGGGCAAGTTGCTGATATTGAGGCAGAAAATAAAGAGCCTACTATACAAGAATTAGAATTTATTCACCAGCATAAGACAGGAAAATTACTTTCGTTCAGTGTCCTAGCGGGTGCTAAAATCGGAGGAGCGAATGAAGCAGAATTAGAAATGTTTGCGGAATTTTCCCATCACCTAGGACTTGCTTTTCAAATCAGTGATGATATTCTGGATGTCATTGGGGATGAGAATATTATAGGTAAGCCTGTTGGAAGTGATGATGGAAAATCAAAAAGTACTTACCCTGCCCTGCTCACTTTAGATGGAGCTAAGAAACAATTAGCTTACCATATCGATAAAGCAAAAAAGGCTTTAAATCAAACAAAACAAAATCCAGCTTTGCTTTTAGAATTAACAGATCTCATTGCTGTTAGAGACTCCTGATAGGAATTGAAGAAAGAATGAAAATATGATATAATATGGCCACATTGTTGGATGGTGCAGTATTCTAGTCAATCTACCGGTTCTGAAGGTGGGCCTAAAAATTCACTAAAGGGCATATCGATGAAGTTCCTTGTTTCGGCTTGAGGAGCCCAGCCTTGGGTCGGAGCTGGGAGTAAAGGTATAAGGGCGATCCACAAAGGCATGTGGGCGTAGACCCTTTACCGCGGAGGCTTCGTTTATTCAGCTGGCAAAACGCACTGCATGAATAGTGAAGTATAGACCTGCAATGTGACAAAAGGGTATCACTAGCAGCGTAGCCTGCCTTGAGTGAAGTCAGAGGGGATTATGGTTATAAGGAATAAGACACGGTTGGCCATCGTACTTATTTCTTCCGTCCATATGAAATCTACTTTGCAAAAGAGGCTAGGAACCAGGTTCAAGGTTGTTGAGGAAATCTCCTAGACTGTTCTTAGACATAATAAGGGGATTATAGTGCGGACTAAGTGGCAATCCAGTCTGACATAAGGTGACTTTGTCAAGGCGAATTTAAAGGGAAACCGCCGAAATGGTGACATTCGGTATTCGTTTGGGAAAACCTACTGGACCTAAGCCGTAATTTTTACTCTTATTATGACCATCCGGCACACTAATGGAAAGATGGAATTTAATTATTATGAAAGATATCGTACATAAATCATTGAAATGGAGCATCACCATAGCCGTTATCACATTTGTGTTAGCGGCTATTTTTTCAATCGCTTCCAACGGGGCTTTGCACGGAGTGTCATGGACTTTTGGGCTGCTAATCGTGCTTTTTATTGTCCTAATTGGAATAATATTTGATATGATAGGTATTGCAGCTACAGCAGCAAATGAAACTCCCTTTCATTCTATGGCAGCGAGAAAGATCTATGGAGCTAAGCATTCTATTCGCATTATTCGAAATGCTGATCGTTTTGCTAATTTCTGTAATGATGTGATTGGGGATATCTCCGGAATCATCAGTGGTACGGCAACAACATTAGTTGTTATCCAATTAGCACAAAGCAATGATATCGCCAATAATTCTCCACTTGATTATGGTTTGAATGTAGGTTTAACAAGCCTTATAGCTGCCATTACTGTAGGTGGTAAGGCTTTTGGAAAAACATTTGCAATTGACTATTCAAGAAATATTATTTTTCAGGTAGGAAAAGTATTGCAATTTCTTGAAGAAAAAATACACATTACAATCATAAAAGATCATAAGAAAAAGAAAACAAAGTTAAAATCAAAGAAACGAAAGTGAGTGATCCAATTTGGATCTTTTATCTATTAAAGACCCTTCTTTTTTAAAAACGATGAACAAGGAGGAACTCCAACAACTAAGTGAAGAGGTTCGCGCATTTTTAATAGAGAAATTATCATGGACAGGCGGGCATATTGGTCCTAATTTAGGTGTTGTCGAGTTAACGATTGCCCTCCATAAATGTTTTGATAGTCCAAAAGATAAAATTATTTGGGATGTTGGTCATCAATCATATGTGCATAAAATTTTAACCGGTCGCGCAGATCAATTTGAGAGTTTACGGCAATACAAAGGACTATGCGGTTTTCCAAAAATGTCAGAAAGCGAGCATGATGTTTGGGAAACGGGACATAGCTCTACTTCTTTGTCTGCTGCAATGGGGATGGCGATTGCCCGAGATGTAAAGAAAGAAGACGCACATGTTATTCCGGTTATAGGAGACGGAGCTCTAACAGGTGGGATGGCATTAGAAGCCCTTAATCATATTGGCGATAGCCAAACGAACATGACCGTCATTCTAAATGATAATGAAATGTCGATTGCGCCTAATGTCGGGGCATTAAATAATGTACTTGGAAAATTAAGAACAGCAGGAAAGTACCAGTGGGTAAAAGATGAACTGGAATATTTACTGAAGAAGATTCCGGCAGTTGGTGGTAAACTTGCTTCTACAGCTGAACGAGTGAAAGACAGTTTAAAATATCTACTCGTTTCCGGTATGTTTTTTGAGGAACTGGGTTTCACCTATTTAGGGCCGATTGACGGGCATAATTTTGATGAGCTATTGGAAAATATTCAATATGCGAAAAAAATGGATGGTCCCGTTCTTCTCCATGTCATTACGAAAAAAGGAAAAGGATTTAGTCCAGCGGAAGATGATAAAGTTGGAACATGGCATGGTACAGGGCCGTATAAAACGGAAACCGGAGATCTTATTAAGCCGGTTAACACAGCTCCGGCTTGGAGTGCGCTAGTAAGTGAAACCGTGCGTAAACTCGCTCGTGAGGACCAGAGAATTGTAGCCATAACACCTGCGATGCCAGTTGGTTCAAAACTCGAGAAATTTGCGGAGGAATTTCCAGATCGAATGTTTGATGTGGGGATTGCTGAGCAACATGCAACAACAATGGCTGCGGGACTGGCAACTCAAGGGATGAAACCTTTTCTTGCTATCTATTCAACCTTTTTACAAAGAGCATATGACCAAGTTCTTCATGATATTTGTCGGCAAAATTTAAATGTTTTTATTGGAATCGATCGGGCTGGTTTAGTAGGAGCAGATGGAGAAACTCACCAAGGTGTATTTGATATTGCTTTTCTACGCTCCTTACCTAATATGGTCATCATGATGCCGAAAGATGAGAATGAAGGGCAACATATGGTGTACACAGCAAATCAATATGATGATGGACCGATTGCCATGAGATTCCCTCGTGGTAATGGCTATGGTGTGCCAATGGATGAAAAATATAAAAAAATTCCGATCGGAAGTTGGGAATTACTGAAAGAAGGATCAACAGCAACGATTTTAACCTTTGGAACAACGATCCCAATGTCCATGGAAGCAGCCTACCAGTTAGAAAAACAAGGGGTCTCGGTTCAAGTTATTAATGCGCGTTTTATTAAACCGTTAGACGAAGGGATGCTTGAAAAAGTTTTGAGTACGGGTGGGCCAGTTTTAACGGTAGAAGAAGCCGTACTTGAGGGTGGCTTTGGAAGTGCCGTTTTAGAATTTGCTCATGATCATGGTTACTCTAATACAACGATTGAACGTATGGGAATTCCTGATCGTTTTATTGAGCATGGTAGTGTCAAAGAATTGTGGAACGAGATCGGTTTGACTTCTGATCAGATTATCAACAAAATAAATTCTATGCTCCCTGCTAAGAAAAAAAGGGCGTAACCAATATGAAGGAAAAAAAACAAAGACTAGATGTCTTACTCGTTGAAAAAGGTTTAGTAGAAACACGTGAAAAAGCCAAGCGAGCGATTATGGCAGGGATTGTCTTTTCAAACGAAACACGCTTCGATAAGCCTGGGGAAAAGATAGCGATCGATACTCCTATTCAAGTAAAGGGGAATCCTTTGCCATACGTGAGTCGTGGCGGTTTGAAATTAGAAAAAGCTTTAGTGGAATTCCAATTGACGGTAAAAGATAAAGTAATGTTAGATATAGGTGCATCAACGGGAGGATTTACTGATTGTGCTTTACAAAATGGTGCAAAAATGGTTTATGCCCTTGATGTAGGCTATAACCAACTGGCTTGGAAATTGAGAAATGATCCGCGTGTTGTCGTGATGGAAAGAACCAATTTTCGTTATGTAAAACCCGAAAATTTAAATGAGGGAATGCCAAGTTTTGCCACAATTGATGTATCCTTTATCTCTTTAACGTTGATTTTACCTGTATTAAAAGGATTATTATCACCTGAAAGTGATGTTATAGCTTTAATAAAACCTCAATTTGAGGCTGGAAGAGAAGAAGTAGGGAAAAAGGGAATTGTGAGAGAAAAAAATATTCATGTAAAAGTAGTGGATAAAATTAAACTATTTTCTTTACAACAAGGATATGACATACAAAATGTATCGTTTTCTCCGATTACAGGAGGAGAAGGAAATATTGAATTTCTTATCCACCTTTCATGGTCTGGTTTAGGCAATCATGATGAAACTGGAAAGGATTTTTCTGTTATTTCCACAGTAGAAGTTGTAGAACAAGCCCATAACCAATTTAAAAAGTAAGAAGAGGGATGTCCAATGGGATACCCCTCTTTTGCTTGTTTCGTTTTTTGTTGTATAATACAGTATAATTATACAGATCCATACCATATAAAAATTTAAGGCGGTAAGAGAATGACAAAAGGACAACGACATATTAAGATACGTGAATTGATTGGGAAGAAGGAAATTGAAACACAAGATGATCTGGTTGAAGAATTGGAGAACGCAGGGTTTAATGTCACCCAAGCTACTGTCTCTCGTGATATTAAAGAACTGCATCTTGTAAAAGTTCCCTTAGCGGATGGGCGTTATAAATATAGTTTACCAGCAGATCAACGCTTTAATCCTCTACAAAAATTAAGACGGTCCCTGACAGATTCATTCGTCGGGATTGATTACTCACAAAATTTAATTGTCATGAAAACTTTACCAGGGAACGCTCAAGCTGTGGGAGCTTTGATTGATCAGTTAGATTGGGACGAAATTATGGGAAGTATTTGTGGAGATGACACATGCTTAATTATTTGTAGAACGTCGGAAGATGCTACTTCTGTGAATCAGAAATTCATTGATATGCTCTAAAATGTGTTTGAAAAAGGGGAATTTGCTGTGTTACAGGAATTATCGATTAAAAACTTTGCGATCATCGATGAAATATACGTCTCTTTTGAAAAAGGCCTTACGGTTTTGACGGGGGAAACGGGTGCAGGTAAATCGATTATTATTGATGCATTACATTTACTAATGGGTGGTCGAGGTTCATCTGAATTTGTTCGCCATGGTGAAAAGAAAGCAGAAATTGAAGGATTATTTGATTTAGCCCCAGATCATCCATGCTATTCACGTTCTAGTGAATTCGGAATTGAGATTGAAGAAGGGATGTTGGTTTTACGACGTGAAATTTCTCACAATGGGAAAAGTGTCTGTCGGATCAACGGAAAATTGGTCACCATTTCGATTTTGCGCGAAATAGGGAGTACTCTTGTTGATATTCATGGTCAACATGAGCATCAAGAGTTAATGGACGAGTCACGCCATTTAGCTTTGCTCGATCAATTTGGTGGGGAGAAAATCACAAATGCATTAATGAATTACAGAGAAATTTATTCAACATATGTAAAAACACTTAAACAAATAAATGATCTTAAGTTAAATGAACAACAAATCGCTCAGAGATTAGATCTTTTGCAATTTCAAGCTAAAGATATTCAAAATGCTGATTTAAAACTGAATGAGGACGAACAGTTATTTACGGAAAGAAAGCAATTATCGAACTTTGAAAAGATTTATGAGTCATTAAAAGCCAGTTATGACGGAATTCAGGGGGAGAAAGCTGGATTAGATTATATTGGACATGCTATGGGTCATTTAGAAAGTGCTGCGGAATTAGATGAGCAATACTCTGAAGCATATGAAGCCACTGCAAATAGCTACTATTTATTAGAGGATGTTTCGGCACAAATAAGAGAAGGTTTAGAGAATATGGAATTTGATCCTGACCGATTAAACGAAATCGAAAGTCGAATCCATGAAATCAACCAATTAAAAAGAAAATATGGGGGAACAATTGAAGAAATTCTCGAATACGGGGCTAAAATTGAAGAAGAAATGGAAACTTTAACAAATCGTGAAGCCCGAATTGATCAGCTGGAGCAAAAAATGGATTCCATTAAGAAGGACTTAGCTGTTGAAGGAAAATATTTAAGTAAATTAAGAAAACAAAGTGCAGAAAGATTATCCACATACATTCATCGTGAACTAAAAGAACTTTATATGGATAAAGCTGTTTTTAAACCTGTCTTTATATTGGATGAAAAAGATCATTTGGATTTTAAGAAAGATGGCATAGATGAGGTCGTGTTTTATATTTCCACAAATCCTGGCGAACCATTAAAGCCACTATCCAAAATAGCCTCTGGTGGAGAGTTATCGAGGATTATGTTAGCGCTAAAAACGATTTTTTCTAAACACCAAGGAATTACCTCGATTATTTTTGATGAAGTTGATACTGGTGTAAGTGGAAGGGTCGCCCAAGCGATTGCCGAAAAAATATCGAATATCGCTCGTCATTCTCAAGTGCTTTGTATTACCCATTTACCTCAAGTAGCGGCGATGTCTGATACTCATTTTTTAATTTCTAAAAAGGAAGAATCTGGCAGAACAAAGACTCAATTAACCATTTTACAAAAAAAGCAAAAGATTAACGAAATTGCCAGAATGATTTCGGGTGCGGAAATGACAGAATTAACGAGGGAACATGCTAAGGAATTATTAGAAATTGCGAGTACTTTAAAAAATACTTGAAAAGCTATCCTATTTTGGACAGCTTTTTTACTTTCTTCCACTTATAAATAAGGGGCAACCGGGCTAAATTAAAGATGTGGGCTAGAAAGCGAGGAGAGTGAAAAAGTACATGCATGATTGGATAAGAAAAGCAATAGGTGGAATTCTCCTTGTTTCACTTTTAATGTTAAGTTTCAGTAAACCTGTTCAACAATTCATTCAAATACCAAGTAACATCACCTTATTTGAAGGCCAAGAACAATCCATTACGAAAGCTAGTGCTGTGACGGTTTCCACGCTATCTTCCGAGAAGGTTGATTTGGAAGAAAGTCAGCAAGCCATTTCTTTAGAAGGGAAGAGTCCTGGCACAGATGAATTCGTTTTAGAATTTTCGGGTATTCCGGTCAAAAAGGTCGATGTGAATGTTTTAAAGGATATGAAAGTGTATCCCGGCGGACAATCAGTGGGAGTAAAGCTAAATACCCTTGGAGTTTTAGTTGTAGGGCATCATTTAGTATTAGCTGATGGAAAAAAAGTATCCCCTGGTGAAGAAGCAGGAATCCAGCTTGGAGACATTATTACAAAGATAAATGGAAAAAAAATTAATAACATGGCTGATGTAGCTCCATTTGTAGATGAGGCAGGAAAAAATCAAAAAGAATTGGACATTTCTTTACAAAGAGGAAAAGAGACATTAAATGCGACTCTTCAACCTGTAAAAGATGATAAAGAAAAATCTTTTAAATTAGGCTTGTATATCCGCGATTCTGCAGCAGGAATTGGGACGATGACATTTTATGAACCAAAATCCCATAAATATGGTGCCTTGGGACATGTTATTTCAGATATGGACACCAAACAGCCAATTGTCGTGGATAATGGACAAATTGTAAAATCAACTGTTACAGCAATTGAGAAGGGGAAAAATGGCGCACCAGGAGAGAAATTAGCTCGATTTTCAGCGAATCGGGAAGTGATAGGTGATATCACAACAAATAGTCCGTTTGGGATCTTTGGAAATTTAAAGAAACCTATTGCCAATGGAATTATGGATAAGCCCCTTCCCATTACGTTAGCGAATCAAGTAAAAGAAGGGCCAGCTCAAATTTTAACGGTGACAGATGGCGATAAGGTCGAGGCCTTTGATATCGAAATCGTCAGTACGATTCCGCAAAAATATCCTGCCACTAAGGGAATGGTCTTAAAGGTCGTAGATCCCAAATTGTTAGAGAAAACGGGGGGGATTGTACAGGGGATGAGCGGAAGTCCCATAATCCAAGACGGGAAGATGATTGGAGCTGTCACCCATGTTTTCGTAAATGACCCAACTTCAGGCTATGGAGTTCATGTTGAATGGATGTTAAATCAAGCAGGTATTAATATATATAAGGATGAGATGGAAAAAGCTAGCTGAGGGTTCGCAACTGCGTCCCCTCTTTTTTTATAAAGAAAATTCGACAAATATAAAAAAAGAAAGTCGAATAAGGGCGAAAACGAGAGAAAAACATAGCATGTGTAAGATTTTATAAAAAAAACGATAAATTTAAAGGATTTTTAATTTCTTTGGCGTATTTATCTATTAGTGTCAAAATAAGGAATCAACGGCTTAAGGAGGAAAAAATTTGAAGAAAATTAAAGTGTGTGTTGTGGACGATAATCGAGAATTAGTGGGATTATTAGATGAGTATCTTTCTGCGCAGGAAGATATCGAAGTGATTGGAACAGCGCATAATGGGCAAGAGTGTTTAGATCTCTTAGACGATGTTGAACCAGATGTTCTGGTTTTAGATATTATTATGCCTCATTTAGATGGATTAGGAGTATTAGGTAAATTACGGGATCTCAATAAACGGGTTCCGAATGTCATCATGTTAACAGCCTTTGGGCAAGAAGATGTCACAACAAAAGCGGTTGAATTAGGAGCTTCTTATTTCATTTTAAAACCTTTTGATATGGAGCATTTAGTTACACATATCCGCCAAGTTAGTGGAAAGGCAAGTGGATTGAAGAGGAATACAAATCAAGTGAAACATCACTCCCAAGAAACGAAACCGGAAAAAAACCTAGAAGCAAGCATCACTTCTGTCATACATGAAATTGGGGTTCCGGCTCATATAAAAGGCTATTTGTATTTAAGAGAAGCGATATCAATGGTTTATAAGGATATCGAATTGCTCGGTTCGATCACAAAGGTTTTATATCCGGATATTGCCAAGAAATTTAATACAACAGCTAGTCGTGTTGAACGAGCAATCAGACATGCCATTGAAGTAGCATGGAGTAGAGGAAATGTCGATTCTATATCTTCTTTATTTGGTTACACAGTGAGTATGTCTAAAGCAAAACCTACGAATAGCGAGTTTATCGCGATGGTGGCGGATAAATTGAGGTTAGAGCATAAAGCATCATAAGAGTGGTTTAGACAACGGTGGTGAAAAAATGACCATAGTATTAGCACATCGGGGTGCTTCGGGAACAAAACCAGAAAATACAATGGAGGCGTTTATAGCGGCAGAACGAGCTGGAGCAGATGGGATAGAGCTGGACGTTCAATTAACCTCAGATGGAGAAATTGTGGTGATTCATGATACCACTGTTGATCGAACAACGAATGGTAGTGGGCTGGTTAAAGACTTTACAAGATCTTCATTGCAAAACTTAAAAGCGAATCATCACTTTAAGCATTATTTTAAAAAGGCGTGTAAAATTCCAACCCTAATAGAAGTATTTGATTGGATGCAAGGAAATGAATGCCTCTGTAATATAGAATTGAAAAACAATATTTTTTCTTACGAAGAACTTGAGGAAAAAGTGGCTGCTCTAATTTATAAATATTCTTATGAGAAACGTATTATTATTTCGTCCTTTAATCACCTTTCCCTTCAGAAAATGATAGAAATTTGCCCAGCAGTTGAAACAGCCCCATTGTATAATCATTATTTATATAAGCCTTGGGAATATGCCTCAACTTTACAGGCAAGTGGTATCCACCCAAAATTAAAAATAATAACAAATGATTTGATTAAAACAACAATGGAATTTGGCATTCATGTACGTCCTTATACCATTAATAAGAGAAGAGACATGAAGAGACTTTTTCAACTAAATTGTTCAGCCATTATTACCGATTTTCCCGAAAAAGCGGTGAAATTAAAAAAAGTGTTAGAACGTAAAGGTCATTTAAGCCAATAAAAAAAGACGCAACTGAATTATGTCTTTCAGTTTGCGTCTTTCTTATTGTTCAGTCAGTCTTTATTTAGGACTAGTCCCGATTTAGCCGTTTATCCCAATATTATTTTACCCCATTGTTATTAAAACGCTTTTGTACTTTATTTCTTTTGCGGTCACGGTGAAGGACAAAACCTGCGATAAACCCTAATCCGATTACAAAAAAAACGGCACCACTTAAAAATTGTAACCAGAGAAATGGAAAAGGCTTTTGCAAAATGCCAAATAGCATATCCCGCATTAATTTGATCCCATATCCTGCCAAGATACCGGGGATGACTAATAAAATTAGTGCCACGATTCTACCCATATATATACTCCTTCAATTTTGAATTACTGACAATGTAAGCTGCTAACAAAATCGCCTCATTTGCAACAATAAAGCAAGCTTTTGTCTTTTTCTGTATAAAAAAATCATAGTACACCTTAAAGATTTGTCAAGCAACGGGCTTTTCGTTACAATAATAAAGTAGAGAATTAGGATTAGGTATCAATATTAGGTCATAATAGAGAGACACTTCCGGGAGGCGCTCAAAAATGAAAATATTCGATTATATGGAGAAATATGATTATGAACAACTTTTATTTTGTCAAGATGAAGCATCAGGTCTAAAAGCCATTATCGCTCTTCACGATACAACACTTGGCCCGGCTTTAGGTGGTACAAGGATGTGGACTTATCATTCGGAAGAAGCGGCTATTGAAGATGCCTTGCGATTGGCAAAAGGGATGACATATAAAAATGCGGCAGCCGGTCTTAACTTAGGTGGAGGAAAAACAGTTATTATTGGTGATCCGAAAAAAGATAAAAATGAAGCAATGTTTAGAGCTTTTGGTCGGTTTATCCAAGGGTTAAATGGTCGTTATATTACAGCTGAAGATGTCGGTACTACCGTAGAAGATATGGATCTGATTTATGAAGAAACCAATTTTGTAACGGGGATTTCTCAAGCTTCGGGATCATCAGGAAACCCTTCTCCTGTGACAGCTTATGGTTGTTATGTAGGAATGAAAGCTGCTGCAAAAGAAGCTTTTGGATCCGATTCACTTGAAGGGAAAGTAGTGGCCGTTCAAGGTGTCGGAAACGTCTCGTTTGAACTATGTCGTTATTTGCATGAGGAAGGCGCATCATTAATTGTGACAGATATCAATAGAGACTCTGTTAATCGTGCAGTTACGGCTTTTGACGCAAAAGCAGTGGATCCAGATGATATTTATAGTGTAGATGCAGACATTTTTTCTCCATGTGCTTTGGGAGCGATTATTAATGACCAAACAATCCCGCAATTAAAGGCAAAAGTAATTGCTGGGTCAGCCAATAATCAATTGCAAGATCCTCAGCATGGCGATCTTATTCATGAGATGGGCATTGTCTATGCTCCCGATTATGTCATTAACGCTGGGGGCGTAATCAATGTAGCTGATGAATTATACGGTTATAATCGTGAAAGAGCCTTAAAAAGAGTAGAGACGATTTACCAAAATGTTGCAAAGGTAATCGAAATTTCGAAACGGGATCATATTCCAACGTATTTAGCTGCAGACCGTATGGCAGAAGAAAGAATCGAACAAATGAGAAAATCTCGTAGCCAATTCCTCCTTAATGATAAGCATATTTTGGCTAATAGAATTTAAGCTGTGGAAACAAAATTGTAGAAAATAGATGGGAGGAAATAGAATGGCTGTTGAGTATGATTTGGTCATTTTAGGAGGCGGAACTGGTGGATATGTTGCTGCTATTCGTGCCTCTCAGCTTGGTTTAAAGACAGCGATCGTAGAAAGTGATAAACTCGGTGGTACATGCCTGCATAAGGGGTGTATACCAAGTAAAGCAATGCTCCGCAGTGCTGAAGTTTTTTCTCTTGCAAACAGAAGTATTGAATTTGGTGTGGTCACAGACAAAGTACAGTTACAAATTGAAAAAGTCCAAGAACGAAAACATAAAATCGTAAACCAATTATATAAAGGTGTTCAGCAACTCATTCAAAAAGGAAAGATTGACGTTTATAATGGAGTAGGCACCATTTTAGGTCCTTCCATTTTCTCACCGTTACCTGGAACGGTATCTGTGGAACTAGAAGATGATAATGAACTGTTAATTCCGAAAAATTTAATCATTGCAACTGGATCTAATCCGCGAACTTTACCGGGATTAAAAATTGATGGGGAGACTGTATTGACGTCTGAACATGCTTTAGAACTAAATCAACTGCCTAGGTCTATCTTAATTATCGGTGGAGGAGCGATTGGGATCGAGTGGGCTTCCATGCTATCAGATTTTGGGGTGGAAGTGACGGTCCTAGAATATGCGGATCGAATCCTTCCTAATGAAGATCAAGACATTTCCCAAGAACTTACGAAAGAATTAATGAAAAAGGGTGTCCAGATCATCCCGAATGCCAAAGTATTGGCAGAAACCATTAGGATTGATAACGGGGAAGCGACAATTCAAATAGAAAAACATGATGAAATAAAGAGCTTTTCTGCAGAAAAAATTCTTGTTTCTGTCGGAAGAGAGGCGAACATTTCACAAATCGGCTTACAAAATACAGATATTCGACTTGAAAAGGACTTTATTCAAGTCAATCATAATATGCAAACCCAAGAATCGCATATTTACGCAATTGGGGATGTCATTGGTGGATTACAACTTGCTCATGTTGCATCACATGAAGGGATTCAAGCCGTTGAACATATTGCCGGACTGAATCCAAGCCCTATTCAGTATCAAAATGTACCAAGATGTGTTTATAGTCATCCGGAGGTCGCAAGTATTGGTATGACAGAAAAAGAAGCCTTAAATAATGGGTTTCAAGTTAAAATAGGCAATTTTCCTTTTTTAGCAAATGGAAAAGCACTTGTTTTTGGAGATTCAACTGGGTTTGTTAAAATCATAGCAGATCAGGAAACAAATGATCTATTGGGAATTCATATGATTGGTCCAAATGTGACAGATTTAATTTCTGAAACAGGGTTAGCTCTTGTTTTAGATGCGACTCCATGGGAAGTGGGAACGATGATTCATCCACATCCGTCGTTAAGCGAAACAATAGGTGAAGCGGCACTAGCTGTGGACCGTACAGCAATCCACATATAATGCCGTATATATTCAAATTAGGGAGGGATTTACATGGTAAAAACCCGTCATGCTGAGCTTGGGCTTAGTGATGAAAATGTCTTAGAAATATATGAAACAATGCTGATGGCAAGGCGATTAGATGAGCGAACATGGCTTTTAAATCGTGCCGGAAAAATCCCCTTTGTTGTTTCTTGTCAAGGTCAAGAAGCTGCACAGGTAGGGGCAGCTTTTGCACTTGACCGGGCAAAGGATTATATTTTACCTTATTATCGAGATCTTGGAGTCGTTCTCTCATTTGGTATGACAGCAAAGGATATCATGCTATCAAGCTTTGCCAAAGCAGAAGACCCTAACTCGGGCGGGAGACAAATGCCGGGCCATTTTGGTGATAAAAAAAATAGGATTGTAACAGGCTCTTCTCCTGTTACAACACAAGTTCCCCATGCCGTTGGAATTGCCTTGGCTGCTCGCATGGCGGGAGAGGATATTGTCTCCTTTGTTACCTTTGGTGAAGGGTCATCCAATCAAGGCGATTTCCATGAAGGGGCTAATTTTGCAGGGGTTCATAAATTGCCGGTTATCTTCATGTGCGAAAATAACCAATATGCCATTTCAGTCCCCGCTGAGAAACAATTGGCTTGTAAGCAAGTTGCAGATCGTGCACAAGGATATGGAATGCCTGGATTTACTGTAGATGGACAAGATCCGCTTGCTGTATATGAGGTAGTGAAAATTGCCGTTGAACGGGCAAAACGGGGAGAAGGCCCCACATTAATTGAAACGATGACACAGCGGAATACGCCACACTCATCAGATGATGACCATCGTCATTATCGTCCAGAGGAAGAGTTATCTCAAATCCAAGAGAAAGATCCAATTTCCTTGTTCAGTCGTTATTTAACAGAAGTTGGCGTTTTAAATGAGGATAAAGAGAAAGAAATAAATGATCGTGTAATGAGGCAAGTAAACGAGGCAACGGAATACGCGGAAAGTGCACCAGATCCGAAACCGGATACGATTCTAAATTTCGTTTATGCAGCGGAAAAACAGGGGGAATAAAACAAATGGCGGTCCTATCTTATATTGAAGCTGTCACTCTAGCTATGAAGGAAGAGATGGAGCGAGACGAAAAAGTCTTTATTCTTGGGGAGGATGTCGGTAAAAAGGGCGGTGTCTTTAAGGCAACCCAAGGCCTATATCAACAATTTGGTGAAAAGAGAGTCATTGACACGCCACTGGCTGAATCTGCCATCGCAGGAGTAGGGATTGGCGCGGCAATGTATGGGTATAAACCAATTGCCGAAATGCAGTTTGCTGATTTTATTATGCCAGCCGTCAATCAAATTATTTCAGAAGCGGCTAAGATCCGCTACCGTTCTAATAATGATTGGAGTTGTCCAATGGTGATTCGGGCACCCTATGGGGGAGGCGTCGGTGGTGGCTTGTACCATTCTCAATCGATCGAAGCGATTTTTGCCAATCAGCCAGGTTTGAAAGTTGTTATGCCTTCTACCCCTTATGATATAAAAGGATTGTTAAAAGCAGCCATTCGTGACGAAGATCCTGTGCTGTTTTTAGAACATAAAAGGGCCTATCGAATGATTAAAGGTGAGGTGCCAACAGAGGATTATGTATTGCCGATTGGAAAAGCGGATGTGAAAAGGGAAGGTGATGATATTACGATTATCACCTATGGATTATGTGTCCATTTTGCTCTACAAGCTGCTGATCGTTTAGCAGCCGAGGGAATAGAGGCGCATATTCTTGACTTAAGGACGGTTTATCCGCTTGATCAACAAGCTATTATCGATGCAGCATCTAAGACAGGTAAAGTATTACTTATCACTGAAGATAATAAGGAAGGTAGTGTGATAAGTGAAGTTGCAGCGATTATTGCCGAACACTGCTTGTTTGAACTGGACGCGCCTATCATGAGATTGGCTGGGCCAGATGTTCCCGCAACATCTTTCGCTCCAACGTTGGAAAAGAGCTTCTTGATTAATCCCGACAAAGTCGAAAAATCAATGCGCGAGCTAGCTGAATTTTAATGCAGGTAAGGAGGTAACATCTTGGCAACAGAATACATCACCATGCCCAAGCTAGGAGAGAGTGTCACGGAAGGAACGATCAGCCGCTGGCTTGTACAGCCGGGAGATCATGTTGAAAAATATGATCCAATTGCAGAAGTCATGACAGATAAAGTCAGTGCCGAAATTCCCTCTTCTTTTAAGGGCGTTATCCAAGAATTGATTGCAGAAGAAGGAATTACCTTAGAGGTAGGAAATAAAATTTGTACAATTGAGGTAGAGAACCAAGATTACGCACAAGACCAACCAGATACTACCGCCAAAGCAAGTGCGAAGCGGGAGGAACGAGTGCATATGCAGGAACAAAATGAAGAATCGCAAAAATTAAGGTTTTCGCCGACTGTACTTAAACTCTCTCAAGAACATCAAATTGATTTGTCACAAGTGGACGGGACAGGCCGTGGTGGGCGAATAACGAGAAAAGACGTACAGAGACTTATTGAATCTGGTGTAGGATCTTCTGGTAAAGAGGAATCTAATCAAGTTGAGGAGCGCGCGGCTCAACCAAATGTAACACAAAAACTACAGAAAAAGTCTGCTTCACCAAAGCTGAAGGTCCAAACAGGAATGGGAGATATTGAAATTCCCGTTTCAAATGTTCGCAAAGCGATTGCGACTAAAATGGTTCGCAGTAAGGAAGAAATCCCTCATGCTTGGATGATGATTGAAGTGGATGTCACAAAGCTTGTTCAATATCGCGATTCCTTGAAAGAGGAGTTTAAACAAAAAGAAGGCTTTAATTTAACCTATTTTGCTTTCTTTATTAAAGCTGTTGCCCAAGCACTTAAGGAATATCCGATGATGAACTCCATGTGGGCAGGCGACAAAATTATTCAAAAAAAGGATATTAATATTTCCATTGCTGTTGCATCAGGGGATGAATTATTTGTGCCTGTGATTAAACATGCTGATGAAAAATCGATTAAAGGGATAGCAAGAGATATCGCTGATCTTGCCAAAAAAGCTAGAGCAGGGAAGTTAACTAATGAGGACATGGAGGGTGGAACCTTTACGATTAATAATACGGGTTCGTTCGGGTCTGTTCAGTCGATCGGGATCATCAACTATCCTCAAGCCGCAATCCTACAAGTAGAATCGATTATTAAGCGCCCTGTGGTTCTGAATGAAGGGATTGCCATCCGTGATATGGTAAATCTTTGTCTTTCATTAGACCATAGAATATTGGACGGGCTTATCTCCGGACATTTTATGCAGCGGATTAAAGAAATTCTTGAAAATATACCAAAAGAAAATACGTCGGTGTATTAACAAGCAGAGATCCGTCCCAATATATTTTTTTAAACAGAGCAGGTGGAGAAAAACCACCTGCTCTGTTCAAAATTAAAAAAAGGACAGCCATTTTGCTGTCCAAAACATCTAGGGAGTTTAGGGGTATGGATCTAGATGTATTATTAGAATATCCATTTCTTGGATAATTAAACCTTTTTTATTAAAATGGTTAAAAGGAATTTTTCTAGTGTCTGGACTTCGCTCCAGCCCTTTTGTTCTAAAACGGATCATTTGCCTAAAAGGTCAAGATACTGGTATGATAGGAAAGAAGAATGCTTGTGCAAAGGAGTGTAAATGAATTGAGTATGGACTTTAATCTTTATATGAATGATGTAGTGACTCAGGCACGTGAAGATATGGAAAGAGCAGGCTATACACAGCTTACAACCCCTGAGGAAGTAGAAGAGAAGTTAACACAAGAAGGAACAACGCTTGTGATGATCAATTCAGTATGTGGATGTGCTGGCGGAATTGCTCGTCCTGCGGCTGCGCATGCTGTCCATTATGATAAACGACCAGACCATCTTGTGACAGTATTTGCTGGTCAAGACAAAGAAGCCACAGCAAAGGCACGTAGCTTTTTTACCGAATATCCTCCATCATCTCCATCCTTTGCTTTGTTAAAAGATGGCAAAATCTGTACAATGGTTGAGCGACATGAGATCGAAGGACACGATCCTATGTCTGTAGTGAATAAGCTTCAACAATATTTTGATGAATATTGTGAAGAGGTTTGATGAAAATCCCTAACAATTGTTAGGGTTTTTTTGACGTCTATAATATACAATTGGCTACTACCTTTAGCTGGCTCCCGTCTATGGAGTTGCGCTAGCTTCACATGCCTATGAATGCATGAGAAGAAGTCTCTAGTGCAAACTATAGATAAAAAAGGGTGTTTACAGTGAAAATATGGCTGATGATATTTTTCTTTATTTCTACACCATTCTGGCCAATGGATGCGGCATTATTACCAGGAGATTCGCTTGTTATTGTGAATAAACAGACGAATGAGCTTGCTTGGATTGACGAAGGTAGAATAAAAATTAGGACAAGGGTCGCGACGGGGAAAATGAAGGATTGGACACCTGAAGGATTCTTTACAATTACAGTAAAAGCCAAGAATCCCTATTATCGAAAATTAAATATTCCCGGAGGAGCCGCAAATAATCCACTTGGTTCAAGATGGATTGGCTTTGACGCGAAGGGGACAGATGGCCGTACGTATGGTTTGCATGGTACGAATCAGCCTGATTCAATTGGAAAGTTTATCTCACAGGGATGTATTCGCTTAGGTAAAGAACCTTTGGAACTTTTATATGACCAAATTCCAATAAATACAAAAATATTAATCACCAGTTCTCCGTTATCTTTTGAAGAACTTGCTTATTTACAAGGAGTATTATAAAAGGTGAGAGACAATGCCCCTCACCTTTCCATTTCCTACAAAAAAGATAGCCCTGTTATAATCGTGGTTGCAATCATGGAAAAGATCATAAGATAAATGACGATTTTTTGCATTTTTTTATTAGACATTTTGAAGCACCTCATCATGATATCCTTTATATCCATTTTAGATGGAAAAGGAAAAGGATACAAGCCTATTCTTTAAATTGTTCCTATCTTTCCCCAAAAAATAAAGATAAAAAAGATCGATTATTTTTATCCCGAATCAAGTAAGATCCCGGGTAAGTTTTCAAATCGTTGTTTTCTACTTAAATCGTGTTAAAATTGTAAGATAAATAATATTTATGAATGACAATTTCTGGAGGTTTTACGTATATGATTAATCAAGAGCGAATCGTAAATGAATTTTTAGAGTTAGTACAAATTGATTCTGAAACGACTCAAGAAGCCAATATTGCAAAAGCATTAAAGGAAAAATTCTCATCCCTTGGTCTTGAAGTCTATGAAGATGACACAAAGGAACAAACAGGACATGGCGCTGGCAACTTAATTTGCACTTTAAAGGGCAATAAACAAGGTGTAGATCCGATTTATTTCACCTGTCATATGGATACAGTGGTTCCGGGAAATGGGATTAAACCAACAATCAAGGATGGTTACATTGTAACGGATGGAACAACGATTTTAGGAGCGGATGATAAAGCGGGAATTTCTGCCTTATTAGAGGCGATTCGCGTGATTCAAGAAGAAAATATCGAGCATGGTGATATCCAATTCGTGATTACGGTTGGAGAAGAGTCGGGTTTAGTCGGAGCAAAAGCATTGGATCCAACATTACTGCACGCAAAATATGGATTTGCCCTTGATAGTGATGAAAAAGTAGGAAATATCATTGTTGCGGCCCCAACTCAAGCGAAAATTACCACCCATATATACGGTAAAACTGCACATGCTGGTGTAGCACCTGAAAAAGGTGTTTCAGCGATTACAATTGCGGCTAAAGCTGTTGCTAAGATGCCGCTTGGCCGAATTGATGAAGAAACGACAGCGAATATTGGGCGTTTTGAAGGTGGGAAGGCAACCAATATTGTAGCAGATGAGGTATTTGTATTAGCGGAAGCACGCTCTCTCGTCGCTGAAAAAATGGAAGCACAAGTAGAAGCGATGAAGAAGGCTTTTGAAGAAACAGCTAAAGAAATGGGTGGATCTGCCGATACAGTTATTGACATTATGTATCCTGGGTTTAAATATTCCGATGGTGATCTTGTTGTTGAGATCGCAAAAAAAGCAGCCGAAAAAATTGGGCGGGAACCAAAACTGTTAAAAAGTGGTGGAGGTAGTGATGCCAATGTTTTCGCAGGCTTTAATATCCCCACAGTAAATCTAGCTGTCGGGTATGAGGAAATTCATACCACAAATGAAAAAATGCCGGTTGAAGAACTATGTAAATTAGCGGAAATGACGGTCGCTATTATTGAAGAAGTTTCCAACCAATAAGAAAAGCAGAAGGCGGTTGTTCAGGGGCGACAAGCAAATGTTTTTGAATCCTGGAAGGGCGTTCTTATCCTTCCAGGATTCCAGGTTATTTGACCTCGAGCCCCTACCGCCTGCAGCTAGACATTGAAGGACGAACCGATGTTGACTTACGCAAGCAGGCACCGAAAGTTTGCTAGTCGCTGGGCGCTGGAGCTAGATCCGGCATTAGCCAAATTTTCTTTCTTATCATATAAAATACCGGTAGAGAACCAGGGAAATCCCTGTTTCTTTAACCCTTTTTTGGAAAGGAGCGTGCGGAAAATTGTCCGTGACATCCGTTGTTTTTAATGCTGGGAATGAAGAATATGCCATTCCTGTACAGTATATCGTTTCGATTGAAAACATGGAGGAAATCAATCCAATCCCCCATCTACCTTCTTATGTAAAAGGAGTTGTAAAATCTCGGGGCGAACTAATTCCTGTCTTAGATCTAGCAACTATTTTATATGAAAGCGCAACTCCGATGAATATAGAGACACGTTTACTTGTCATTCATACGAAGGATTTTTCATATGGTTTAGTGGTTCATGAGGCTAAAGAGATTCTGGAAATTCCTTCTGAGACACTACAGCAAGTTGGACTTGTCGCTTATCATAAAACCAAGTATTTTTCTGCTATCGCTAATTTACAAGATCGCTTGATCACGATGATCGATCCAGAAGAATTACTAGATGTTTTAGAGGGTATAAAGGAAATAAAGAATTATATGGCTGAGTTACAACAAGAAGCCTAATCGCTTTTCCTTATTTTTTTCTGAGGATGATTTAACGTGCAACAGTTCTATCCTAAAAAAGGTCGAGTTATTCTACATGTAGATATGAACAGTTTCTTTGCTTCTGTAGAAATGGCTTATGATCCAACCTTGAAGGGGAAACCTTTGGCCATTGCAGGAGATGAGAAACAAAGAAAGGGAATTGTTGTGACATGCAGTTATGAGGCGCGAAAGTTTGGGATCAAGACGCCTATGCCCCTTTGGGAAGCGAAAAAGCTTTGCCCAAATTTACTCGTGAAAAGACCTAACTTTGAGCGCTATCGTCAGGCTTCCCAGGCAATGTTTGAATTGTTACGAACATTCTCTGATTTAGTGGAACCTGTTTCGATAGACGAGGGTTACATAGACATTTCGGCATGTCAAGAACTTGGGAGCCCCTTAGAAATTGCCAATCGAATTCAACAGCTTTTACTGAATCAATTGGATTTGCCTTGTAGTATTGGCATTGCTCCTAATAAGTTTTTGGCGAAAATGGCTTCGGATATGAAAAAACCGCTCGGCATCACGATTTTGCGAAAGCGAGATGTTCCTCATATTTTGTGGCCCTTGCCTGTAGTAGAAATGCATGGAGTCGGCGAAAAAACAGCTATAAAATTGGCGGCTATACACATTCATACGATTGGTGATTTGGCGAAAGCAAATGACATGCAGCTTCGTGCTTCATTAGGAATTCGAGGGTTAAAATTGAAGGAGCGAGCAAATGGGGAAGACATTCGCCCCGTGGACCCAGAAGCCGCAGCGGAAAATAAAAGTGTCGGGAATTCTGTGACCTTACCAAGAGATTTAGCCATCCAGGCTGAGTTACTTTCTGTTCTTGAGAAATTAGCCAAAAGTGTTTCAGAGAGAATGAAGAAAAAAGGGTATTTAACCATGAATGTGGTGATTACCATTCGCTATAAAGATAGAAAGACAATCACAAGGGGAAGAAAATTAAGCAATCCTTTGCTTCAGTCTGAAGAGATCTTTTTAGAGGCTAAAAGTTTATTTATTGAGCATTGGAATGGGGACCCGGTTCGTCTTTTAGGTATTACAGGAATGGATCTTATCGACGAAGACCAAGCCTATGAACAGCTTAATCTTTTTACATTTGAGAAAGCGGCGAAACTAGAGCCGCTTCATCAAGTGGTCAACCAACTTCGAGATAAATATGGCCGTACTATCTTTAAGAAAGGGAAGGATCTTGATTAAATACTTATCATGATTTCTTTAATAAATCTTTTAATCCAGAAAAAATCCCCTTTTTTTCTTTCGCGGGCGGCTGCATCAGCTGCTCCTTTTTTTTGGAAACAAAGATTTCTTCTTTATCGATCGCATGGTTATAAGTTAGCACTAATCCAATATTGGTGACAGATGTATGATTATTAATAATGGAAAAGGCAATCTGGTTTTTTCTCGCTATGACGATATAATCGGATAAATAACTATAATCTAGATCTCCATTAAGTAATAAAGTTGCTTGCGGATTTTCCTTCATTAATTGGACTACTTCCGGATAGGTACCTTGTTCCATGACCTGACCTTTCGTTAGGGCTACAACAATTCTTTCCCGCAAGGTTCCAAGGTATTTTTTGCGTTCTTCAGGTTTTATTTGTTTTTCTCCATACATACCCTTTTCAAGATAATCATCTATATTTGCTCGATCCACGGCAAACACCTCCGCGATACTATATTCATAATGATGTTTGACTGTTAATGAGAAAGAGGAGGGGCATGGATTCGCGGCCCCTCCAACATTAACAATCAGTTTTCATCGTTTGTGACAGACCACCAATGGAATCCGTCTTTCTCTAATAATTGGTCAGCTTCCACTGGTCCCATTGTACCGGCAGGGTAATTCGGGAATTCTGCCTTGTTTTCTTCCCATACACGACTAATTTTATCAACGAAGTTCCAAGAAAGAGCAACTTCATCCCAGTGTGTAAAGTTGGTTGCATCTCCACGTAAGCAATCATGAAGCAGTTTTTCATATGCCTCCGGCGTATTATAACCAGCAATATCATTTGTAGAGAAATTTAATTTAACAGGTTTCGTCTCCATAGAATGTCCCGTGTTCTTTGCATTTAAATGCAAGGTGATTCCCTCTTCGGGTTGAATATGAATGACAAGCAGATTAGGAGCCAATTTTTCATCAGAATTATAGTATAAATTCATTGGCACATCTTTAAATTGAATAATGATTTTTGTCGATTTTGTTGACATTCGTTTGCCTGTTCGAATGTAAAAAGGAACACCTGCCCAGCGGAAATTATCGATCATGAGTTTCCCAGCGACAAAAGTAGCTGTATTAGATTCAGGTTGGACATTTGTTTCTTCACGGTAACCAAGGGCGGGTTTCTCTGGATTGTTACTTGGGCCATATTGACCTCGAACAAAATAGTTTTCAACCTCTTCATCTTTCATTGGCTTTAAAGCTCTTAGAACCTTGACTTTTTCACTACGAATTTCTTGAGGTGTCAAGCGAATAGGGGGCTCCATGGCTAATAAGGCCACCATTTGTAGCATATGATTTTGCACCATATCCCGCAGGGCACCACTATTTTCGTAATACCCACCACGTTCCTCGACACCTAAGACTTCGCTTGAAGTCACTTGGATATTAGAAATAAAGCGATTATTCCAGAGAGGTTCGAAAATGGCATTGGCAAAGCGAATGACTTCAATATTTTGCACCATTTCTTTTCCAAGATAATGATCAATACGGTAAATGTCATTTTCATCAAACACATTACGAATTCGCTTATTTAATTCTTTGGCCGATTCCAAATCATGTCCAAAAGGCTTTTCAATGACAAGTCTGTGGAAGCCAGTTGTATCTGTTAAGCCATCTTGTTTTAGATGTTCGGCAATCGTTCCAAAAAATTCGGGCGCCATGGCTAGGTAGAAAATCCGGTTTCCTTGTAAGGAATATTTTTCGTCCAAATCTTTCGCTAACTCTTTCAATTGTATGTATGATGAAGAGTCCGATACATCATTTGCCTGATAATAAAAACGAGAAATAAATTCTTCGACATTTTTGGCTTCTGGAATAGAAGAAAGTACCGAGTCTTTTACATGAGCTCGTAATGTATCATTGTTCCAAGGTCGTCTTCCGACACCAATTACAGCAAAATGTTCAGCTAGTTGTCCTTTTGTAAAAAGGTGATAAAGAGAAGGATAGAGTTTTCTCTTCGCTAAATCGCCTGTTGCTCCGAATATTGTAATCAAAGACGCAGGTGTTTCTGATTGAATCATTTCGTCAACCTCACTTTTTTATAGGTACCTATATATTTTATTTTATCAATTTTACTGAAAAAACTCGACTATTGGATCAAAAATTTGCAAATTTCCCTCGCCTCAGCTCATAATGGTAAAATATATGAAAACGATCATTTGGAGGTTCGGAATGGAACTTTTATTTTTAGGTACGGGAGCTGGGGTTCCCGCTAAACAACGCAATGTCTCATCACTTGCATTGATGTTGCTCCAGGAGCGAAATGCTGTATGGCTTTTCGATTGTGGAGAAGCAACCCAACACCAAATTTTACATACCTCTTTAAAACCAGGAAAGATTGAAAAGATTTTCATCTCACATTTGCATGGAGATCATATATATGGCCTGCCTGGGCTACTAGGTAGTCGTTCCTTTCAAGGCGGAACGACTGAGTTAACCGTCTATGGCCCAAAAGGGATTCGTGATTTCATTGAGATCTCCCTTAGTGTTAGTCAAACGCGACTACGCTATCCTTTATCTATTGTTGAAATAGAAGAAGGGCGTATATTTGAAGATGAGCAATTTCTCGTCGAAACAGCTCTTTTAGATCATGGTATTCCAAGTTTCGGTTTTAGAATTACAGAGCGTGATCGACCTGGAACTCTTGATTCCGAACGACTTAAGGCCAAGGGGATTCCCCCGGGACCCATCTACAAAAAATTGAAAATGGGGGAAACCGTCGAACTTGATCATGGTGAAACGGTGTCGGGATTGGACTTTTTAGGACCCGATATAAAAGGGCGGATTATCACGATTCTTGGAGACACACGGCCATGTGAAAACGCCCTTCATTTGGCACGAAGAGCCGATGTGCTCGTCCATGAAGCCACCTTTGCTGCTGGTAATGAAGAAATGGCGGCTGAGTATTTTCATTCTACTACTACACAGGCAGCCAATTTAGCCAAACAAGCAAGTGTTCAAGAGTTGATCCTGAATCATATTAGTTCCCGATATTTAAAAGCAGATTGGGATCAGCTCGTGAAAGAAGCAAGAACCATTTTCCCGCACACGCGATTATCCAACGACTTTTCGCAAATGACGATTGCCCCACATAAATCGTAAAAGGGCAATCGTTTAGGCCAACAGGATGTTGGTCAGAACGGCGTTGCGACGTACAGGGACGTACTAGTGCAGGCGAAGCAACAGGACGTTGCGTTTTGAGCCTGCCGCCAGGACGGCGCGTCTTTAGCCGTTCAACCTTATTACCTTAAGTTTGTCCACCGCTAAAAGGGCACTTACGCTTTTATTATTAACTCCAGCCTCTCCGATATTGCTCTGGAGCTTGAAGAGCGTATTTTAGTTCCCCTGCCGCTTCTTTCGCCCAGTAAGGGTTTCGTAACAAAGCTCGTCCGATAAAGACTAGATCCGCCCGGTTATTTTGTAAAATTTCTTCTGCTTGGATCCCGCTTGTAATTAATCCAACAGCGCCAGTTGGGATTTTAACAGCATGGCGGATTTTTTCGGCAAACGGAACTTGATAACCAGGATAGGCATTGGGAGAAACAGGAACAACTCCACCTGAGCTTACATCAATCAGTTCTACACCTTGCTCTTTCATCCATTGTCCTATTTGGATATAATCCTCCGCCTGAAGTCCCCCATTTTGATATTCATTTGCAGATATCCGCACGAATAGTGGCCCATCCCAAACTTGTTGAACGGCATCAATCGTTTCACGTAAAAATCGATAACGATTTTCTTGCGTGCCGCCATAATCATCTGTGCGCTTATTCGTAAGTGGAGAAAGGAATTCATTGATTAAATATCCATGAGCAGCATGAAGCTCAATCACATCAAAATCGGCTTTTTTTGCCCGTTCTGCCGCATGTGCGAAAGCCTGAATGGTTTTCTCGATTTCCGCTTTCGTCATTTCTTTAGGTGTTTTCATATTGTCATCGAACGGAAGCGCACTTGGAGCTAGAATCTCTCCCTCCAAGACAGCTTTTCTTCCGGCGTGAGCAAGTTGTATACCAGTGGTTGTTCCATGTTTCTTTATCCGTGATGTTAAGTTTTTCAAGCCGGTAATATGTTCATCGCTCCAGATTCCCAAATCTTGAGGACTAATTCTCCCCTCGGGAGCAACAGCTGTTGCTTCTATCATGATTAAACCTACCTGCCCGACAGCCCGACTTGTATAATGCGTGTCGTGCCAATCGTTCACCATCCCATCTTCCTGTTCACAGGAATACATGCACATCGGGGACATCACAATTCTATTTTTAAATGTCACATTTTTCATCTGATAAGATTCAAATAGTTTTATTGACAATGTAGACACTCCCTTTACTCCTTTAAAATATGACTGTGTACCATTATAGCAATGGTTGAAAAGAAGGGGTAGTGGTAAGCTCATGAACAATCAGAAAGTTACTTAACTGATGGGCAAAATGCAGCGGCTAATTTCTTAGATTGCTTTTCAGCTGCTAAAATACAATCGGTAAAAGATTGTGCAACCTTATGTTTTTGGAGAATGTGAAGTCCAGCTTCTGTTGTTCCTCCAGGGCTCGTGACGTTTTCTCGTAATTCCGTTGCTTCTTTGCCTGTATCTTGCAACATGTGAACGGCACCAGCCATCGTTTGAATAACGAGTTGCCGAGCCATACTTTTTTCAATCCCCATTTGCTCGGCTGTTTTTTCCATCGCCTCGACAATATAATAAAAGTAGGCGGGACCACTTCCAGAAAGAGCTGTAATAGCATCAAGCTGATTTTCTTCCACAATAAAAGTTTGTCCAATCGCCGTAAAAATGGTTTGAGCTAATTGTTGTTGGTCTTGGGAAACAAATGAATTAAAGGTGATGGCTGTTGCGGATTTCCCGACACTAGCTGAAGTATTAGGCATGACGCGCGCGACTGCATAGTCACTTTTAAGATTTGTAGAAATGGTTTCAAGCGCTATTCCTGCCATCACCGAAACAATGAAAGTTTGTCTTCCGAGATAAGGGGACAGTTGCTGTAAAACCTCTTCCGCATTCTTCGGCTTTACAGCTAAAATTACCATATCTGCGCTTTGTAATAGTGCCTGAACATCGTAAGTTGTTTGTACACCATATTGATTCTGCAAACTTTCTAATCTTGCTTTGGAATGATGATTTGTCACCCAAAGATTATGGGGAGAACAAACTTCCTTGTCTAGGATTCCTTTTAAAATAGCTTCAGACATGGATCCTGCCCCAATAAAGACTATTTTCATTTTATTCACTCTTTTCTTTTGAAAATAAAAAACTTCCATCCAAGTTAGGATGAAAGAGCTCTTTTGACTTGAAGTTATCTTTGATTATGCAAATCATCCTTGCGCTTGTCAAGGGAAAGTAATGAAAAAACTTAAAACCTATTCGATTAGTGAGATTTCATCTATACTATTGAATAGATGATAAACTTTACGAGGAATGGATAATGGAGAGATATTCATGAAGAAAAATAACCGAATACAAGGAAAAACAATTGTGATTACCGGAGCTTCAGGAGGTTTAGGGAGAGCACTTGCGGAGCAGTGTGCTCAAAATGGAGCAGATCTTTTCTTACTCGCACGTCGAGAAAAGCAGCTAGTAAAGCTTGCCCATCAGCTCCGAGAAACCTATCAGGTACAGTGTACGGCAATCAAATTAGATGTAGCAGATAGGGACGAAATACAGCGTGTGTTCCACCTTATTCTTAAGCAAGCTGGAAAGATTGATATATTAGTTAATAATGCAGGCTATGGGATTTTTGCAAAGGCTGAGACGACAAATATAGAAGAGGTAGAAAAAATGTTTGCCGTGAACGTTTTAGGGCTGATCGCCTGTACAAAAGAAGCAATTCCATTGATGCGATCTAGTAAGTGTGCCCATATTATCAATATTGCCTCACAGGCAGGAAAATTGGCCACCCCTAAATCAAGCGCCTATGCAGCTACAAAGCATGCGGTACTTGGTTACACGGATAGTTTGCGAATGGAATTGGCGGCCGCTCGTATTTTTGTGACTGCTGTGAATCCAGGCCCCATTCGTACAAACTTTTTTGAACATACAGACCCGGGTGGGGAGTATCTGGATCAATTAGGGAAGGTCGTATTAGAGCCTCACTATGTGGCAGAGCAAATAATTAAGGCGATGCTTACACCGAAAAGAGAAATTAATTTGCCATGGTGGATGAATTTGGCGGCCATTCTTCATACGCTAATGCCGAGAGTGGTTGAAAAGGTAGGAAAAAAAGCTTTTCATAAAAAATAGGCCCACAAGATGTGGATCAGAACGGTGTTACGACGTACAGGGACATACTAGTGCAGGCGAAGCAACAGGACGTTGCGTTTTGAGCCTGCCGCCAGGACGGAGGCCAATAGGATGTTGGTCAAAACTGCGAAGATATGCGGACGTTGTCCTTTTAGCCGTTTATCCTTTGTTCATCCTTTAGAAACAGCTCACTTGTAATGGCCACCTATTTTTCCGGCCCTATCAAAGGCCTGCCCGGCTTCACTTAAAGAGGAAGCACGAATTAAAGCGGTTGGTCCATATTTTATATAAATAAAATCTAGAGCTTGATTGATTTTTTCCTTTTTTAGCTCAGAGTCAAATAGATTTAATTGATAATGATGAACAGTTTGTAATTGGGAAAGGGTTATGCCAATACTACGCACCGGCAAGCCATCCCAATATTTCTGAAAAAGTTGACAAGCGGCATGAAAGATATCGATATCGAAATGAGTAGGGGAAGTTAATTTCAGCTGCCGATGAAACCCCGTAGGAGTTTCAAAGCTTGCCCCACGAACACCCAGTGATACAGTGCTTCCCATATAATTTTTAAAACGGGCACGCCGGGCAACTTCTTCACTTAGTTCAAGCAGGACTACTTTGATATCTTGTAGGCGATCATAATCCCTTGGTAATGTCATATGATGGCCAATCGCCTTTCGTTGGTCATGGGTTTTGACAGTGACAGGGGAATAATCGATTCCATTGGCTGTTTGCCAAAGCACCTCTCCATTAATCCCCCATCTTTTCTTTAAAATATGTAAAGGAAAGTTGGCCAAATGACCGATCGTGCGAATACCCATCCGTTTTAAATGGTGTTCCATCTTACTGCCGACCCCAAACAATTTTTCAATGGGGAGCTTCCACATATTCCCTTCTATATTGTCAAAGTCCAGTTGAAATATCCCATTTTCGTTCTTCTTTGCGAATTGATCACAAGCCATTTTAGCTAATATTTTGTTGGGACCGATTCCGACACGTGCTCTTATCCCCATATCATTCATAATAGTGGATTGAATTTTTTTAGCGATTGTCAACGGGTCTCCAAATAAACGTTGGCTAGCTGTGACATCCAGGAATTGCTCGTCGATCGAGTAAACTTCTACCAGGTCTGTAAACTGATTTAAAATATTAGTAATCTGGACTGAGAAATCAACATAAAGTTGCATGCGCGGTCGGAGAACGACCGCCTGTGGGCATTGTTTCTGGGCTTCCCATAATCGGGATGCATTTTGTACACCATACTTCTTTGCTAGTGGGCAAGCGGCAAGAACCACACCACTACGCCGTTCGGGATCTCCAGAAATAATAACGGGTTGGTGAGCAAGTTCGGGATGAGCCGCTTTTTCTATTGATGCATAAAAGGATTGCATGTCAACGAGAAAAATTACTTTTTTCTTCATATCTCTTCCCCTTCCCAAAACAGTGAACTATCTTCATGTTATAAAATAAAGAACGTGTTTTCGCATTTATTATATACGAAAGTATGTTCTTTTAATACTGTAAAAAAAAGGAAGTTGTTCGCGAAAGAGAAGGGGGCCTTCCAGAACAACATAGTTATGGAAGACCCCAGTGTCACACTATTATTCATCTTTTAATACTTTTTCAGCCCGAACACAGGAATCAAATTGGCCTTTATGGGTACCATCACAAAATGGTTTGCGACTAGATAGCCCACAGCGACATAGGGAAAATACTTTTTTCGTTTCAAAGACATTTCCATCTGCGTCAATTAGTTCTACATCCCCCATCACGCGATACGAGCCATTGTCATTCACTTTAATTTGTACTTTTTCATTGCTCATCTTATTTCCCCCCTTCATCTTCACTATCATAGTAGGAGTAAATGGAAAAAAGTGCAAGTATTGTTAAAGAGAACGTTATCAATCACGAAGGGAAGACGAATCATGGGAATGAAAATCTTGAAAATATGACAGAGAAATGTAAACTAAATTTCTGTGAGAATATAAAGTTCATGTTAAAATAAAAGGAAAGTGGTACGAAAGGTGAGGGGAGTTTATGAAGTTATCTATTACACCAGAAGCAGCGAAACAAATAGAGCAAAAAATGAATACGGATCATTCCATTGTAACATTAAAATACGAAACAGAGGGCTGTGGTTGTGCGGTTAGTGGTATACCGACTTTGGAGTTAATTAATCAAAAAAACTTAAATGAAGAGGAGTATATGAGGATCGCAACCAATGCAATGGATGTCTATATAGAAAAAGCAAAAATAGTTTTTTTCGATGACGAAATGAAAATTGGCTTTTTACCAGAGAAACAAACCTTTCAACTTAGCAGTCCAAGCGAAATATTAAATGGGCGAATGAGTTGCCAAATAGAATAACCATATAAATAGATAAAACCGGACACCATTTATGATGTCCGGTTTTGATTATAGCTGTACTTCAAGTATATAAAGGATCTATCAAAAAATAATCCTAACTACGTGATGAAGATCTAGCTTACGTCAGTTTCAAAAGCTTTTCCTTTAAATCATTTTCCATAGCTATAAGTTCCTGTTCAGCTTGGGCACGTTTTGTTCGTCCTTCTTGCTGAATTTTAATGGTTTCTTCTAAGGTAGAAATTAAATTAGATTGCGTCTTTTTCAATGTTTCGATATCAACAAGGCCTCGTTCATTCTCACGAGCCGTTTCAATCGTATTGGATTTCAACATTTCCGCATTTTTTAATAGCAAATCATTGGTTGTCTGCGAGACTTGTTTTTGTGCTTCCACGGCCTGACGCTGGCGAATCAAGGTTAAGGCGATGGCGATTTGATTTTTCCAAAGAGGGATCGCCGTCATAATGGATGTCTGAATTTTTTCCGCCAAGGCTTGATTCGTATTTTGGATCATGCGAATTTGTGGAGCGCTTTGGATCGTAATTTGTCTACTTAGTTTTAGATCATACAATCGTTTCTCAAGTCGATCGGTGAATTGTACCATATCATTCACTTCTTGATACATCATTTGATCATTCGTTGTTTCCGCCTTTTTCTTCAGTTCAGGAATGGTTTTGGTTCGTAATTCCTCGATTTTTAATTCTCCTGCCGCGATATAAATATTTAGAGCACGAAAATAATCCTTATTTTTTTCGTATAATTGTTCTAACGTTTTCACATCTGTAAGTAAAATTTCTTTGGACTGATTAAGCTTTACTGTAATTCGATCAATCTGTGCACCTGTTTTCTGATATTTAGACATTACTTCCTGAATCGAGTTTGACACTTTTCCAAACATTTTTGAGAAGAAATTTTTCTTTTCGGGAGTAAGTTCATCTGGATTAACATCCTTTAGTTTTCCCATTAGTTCACTCAAAATATCTCCTATTGGTCCAATGTCCTTGTTTTGAACATGTTCAAGCATCGAACTTGAGAAATTTAGTAATTGTGATTGTGCATTGGTGCCGTAGGCAATAACAGCTTGATGATTGGTTGGATCGATTTGATTGGCGAGCTCGAGAGCACGCTTTTTATTTTCCTCTGGGAGACTATCTACAAGTCTAACGGGTTTCGCTTCTTGAAGTTGTGGACTCTGTTCGGGTTTGACTAATTCTTCTTCTCCAAAAGGGTTTGCTAAAAGATCATCTAAACTGTCAAATTTTAATTCAGCTTCTTTATTTTGTTCACTCATTGTTTGGTACTCCTTTCATCGGTGTCCGTGGGATTATATTCAAGTTTTTTTAGGGAATGCTTCGCGACATCTAGTTCAAAATTTAGATCTTCCACATCTCGAGATAGGACATGATAAATATCTTTTTTAACGGATTTACTTAAATCATCGAGTGTACTTTGTGTTTCTTTAAGTGAGATATACATCTGTTCATTTTTAACTGGCTGTGAGGCTAACATCGCGTATCGCTCAGAAAGCTCGACAATTGAATCTAAATGATAGAAAAAGAAGCGCTCAGATTGATAAAAACGCCGCGGCTCTTTATGAACGATTTGATACATGCGCTTTGTTAATTTATTGAGTTCGTATAATTGCTTAAAGGCACCCATTGAACGTACGGATAAAAAAGCCTTTTGGAGCCTAGCCATTTTTGATTTTGCATCTTGCATATTTTTTTGAATGTAGGCATATTCTTTTCTAGTCAATTTATTTTTTTTCAAAAATTTATGCTCGAAAAACAATTTCACACCGAAAAAGGTGAGACCACCAGCGAGAAGTGAGCTTAAAGAAGCACTCCAGTAAGGCAAGTCAAAACCTAAAAACAATATAATCCATAACATGAATGTTTCGGCAGCGGAGAACATCCCTAATAAAAATAAAAGAATAGGTTTCAAGGCTACATCGACTCCTGTCTCATTCTTTTCCCTATGTGTACATACGTTTTTGACGCTAAAAAGTTTCAGCTGCTTCATTCTATTATAAGGAAAAAACAGAACTTTTAAAAGCACTCCATTCTAAAATAAAAAAATGACATAAAATTTCAATCAGTGAGTCTTACTGCCAATTGATCCAGGATAAAATAGGGAATGTAAGTGTTACAGAAATAGGAACATAAAGATACCACAATGCAAAACGTACAGAGACCATTTGCCTCTGTACGTTTTTACTTATGCTCCATTTTCCACTTATTAAATTCAAGGAATTCACGAAATTCTTGTTTTGAAACACCGGAAGCCATCGCTTCTCGAACAAGCGCTTCCCAATCTTCATCCAAATGACCATCGGATGGTTGTTCAGCATTTTCGTGCAATAATGATTGTACGGAGACATTCAAGACAGAGGAAATCTTTTCCAAGAATTGAATGGAGGGATTTGATTGAATGTTTCGCTCAATCGAGCTCAAATATGATTTTGCAATCCCGGCTTTTTCAGCCAACTCCGATAAAGACATATTGTTTTGTTTTCGATATTCACGTATTCGTTCGCCAATCACGGATGTCTTCACCTTCCTTACATTCCATATTATATCATATAACGAAGGCTTGTTTCGTATTTAGAACAAATTTTTTTGACATTTTTTTACATCTGCAAATAAGAATTTACTTTATATTGGTGGAATCTTTGACATTTGTTTTTCGCTCAACAGATACTTGTGTTTCTGGACTTATATAATTACGGAAAAAATCCCGGATTGAATCTGCGGACATTCCTGCTTCTAATGCTTTCAAAATTAAATCTCTCCATTCATGATCCAATGCTTCATTTGTTAATTTATCCATGTTTATACCCCCTAATTACCCAACAATGATCAGGTAACCCAGCTACCATAGTTATTTTTTCATAACCTTAGGTCTGAGGTTTTGCGTCTCTAACTTTCGTCAGATTTGCCTTTTTCTATCTATAATAGGACTACATTCTAGGAAATAGTATAGACGTTACTAAAGTCACAAACCTGAAAAAAATGTCGATGTCGATAAATCTTTATGAAATAGGTTGTGAGAGGGAGTTATGTCGCTTAATGGAGAGGTGTGTAAATAAAGGCAGGTTGGCCTAATTTTATAAGGATCGATGATGAATAAAAAGCTTGAATGTTAGGGGAATTTGCTGGAATTTTACTGAAGGATTAAAAATATGGAATAACCTGAACCCACAAGATCAATAAGGTTCAGGTTACTTCTTGGATATATGGATCAGTTATGCCTTGTTAAGGATCGGCGACAAAACGTTCGTTTAACCTAGCGATGATGATCATATCGAGTTTCTTTTGTAATCCATTTTAAATATTCTATTTCCTCTTTATGTAGAGGGGTGGCTTTCACGGCACGGGCATTATCTTTCACTTGCTCTACTGAGCTTGCCCCTGTTACAACAGCTGCTACCGCTTCATGAGCAAGATTATATTGAAGGGCAATTTCATTCATCGTTCGGCCTGTTGAGAATAATTTAGCTTGGATACTTTTGATTAGTTCCCTTACTTCCGCAGCTGTATAATTTAAATATCCTTCTAATTCTTCCGAATCCAGCCTTTCTAGCACTTTATCGCTAAGCAAGCCTTTTGCAACAGATCCTCTTGTCACAACACTAATTTTTTCTTCTTCCAAGAAAGGAAATAATTCTTCGGGACGTCGATCCAAAAGACTATATTGCATCATATTGCTTACAATAGAAGATTTCTCGGCAAATAATTTAATGACATTTGGCCTAATGGAGGAAATGCCATAGTAACGAATTAGTCCTTCTTGCTGTAATTCTTCAAAAGCTTCAATCGTTTCCTCTGACGGATCATCGATTGTGCCGCCATGCAATTGGTATAAATCAATATAATCTGTTTGCAGTCGTTTTAAACTATTCTTAACGGCATTTTTAATATAGGCTTTTGAAGGATCCCAATGCCAACCATCCTTTTGATCATTCCAACGATTTCCAACTTTTGTGGCAATGATCACCTGGTCTCGAATTGGAGATAATACTTTTCCAATGATTTCCTCATTCACCCCATAGTCATATAAGTCTGCGGTATCAAAATAATTAATCCCCTGGTCTAAAGCAGCTTGAATAATCTTTTCAGCATGATCACTGTTCGTCCCTAAAGACATACAGCCAAGTCCCATCTTCGAAACCCACAAGTCTGAATTTCCTAATTGCCTCTTTTCCATACTATCCCGTCCTTTCAAGTCTTTATTTCAGAAGAAAGTTTTCCTCGGAATCACTTCGGACTAAGTGTAGAAGTTGTCCAGCTCCAAGCGTCTTCTGCTTTTCTTCCATTCTACCTAAAAGTTGGTAAAGAAAACAAAATTAATGTTCTCTACTGGCTATGGTATGATAATAACAGTTAGAAGTAAGGAGCGGATTTATTTGAATAAATTTGAAGAAAAAACAATTCAGAGCCAAGAAATTTTTAATGGTAAGATTATTCAATTGCGGGTAGATGATGTCGAGCTTCCAAATGGAAAAATGGCCAAACGTGAAATCGTCAAGCACCCGGGCGCTGTTGGTATTATTCCAATCACACAAGACGGAAAAATTTTAATGGTGGAGCAATTTCGCAAACCGCTGGAACGATCTTTGCTGGAAATCCCTGCTGGGAAGCTTGAACAAGGTGAAGAACCACAAGTAACAGCCGCGAGGGAATTGGAGGAGGAGACAGGATTTCGGGCAAATCAAATGAATTATTTAACTTCCTTCTATACAGCTCCTGGTTTTTCAGATGAAGTAATTCACCTTTACATCGCAACCAATTTGGAAAAGGTAGAGAATCCTCTTCCAGGTGATGAAGATGAATTTGTTGACTTGTTAGAGGTAGATTTAGAATCGGCTGCTACCTTTGTAGACGAGAAACGTATTTACGATGCCAAAACAGTGTATGCTGTTCTTTATCTCCAAATGAAAAAGGTGTTGGACCAACATGAGTGATGTGTTTGCTGATTTACATATTCACATTGGAAGAACCTATACAGGAAAAGCCGTTAAAATAACAGGCAGTAGGAATCTTACACTATCTAATATTCTAAAGGCCGCCAAATACCCGAAAGGTCTGGACATGGTCGGGGTCATTGATTGTCATTCGCCAGAAGTGATCATAGAGATTGAGCAATTGATTCATGAAGAAAAATTAGTGGAGATGCAAGAGGGGGGGTTCCGCTATGAAGATGAAGTAACTCTTATACCTGGAACTGAGATAGAAGTCTATGATGAGAACTGTCATGGTCCGATTCATGTTTTAGCTTATTTTCCAACATTAACGACTTTAAAAGATTTTTCAAGTTGGCTTTCAGCTCGAGTGACCAATATCCAATTAAGCACACAAAGAATATATGAAAACGCCCGAGTTTTACAAGAAAAGGTGAAAAGCTTAGGAGGATTGTTTATCCCCGCGCATGTCTTCACTCCTTTTAAAAGTTTATATGGAAAAGGAGTAACTCACTCCTTAATTGAAATTTTGAATCCTAGCCTTATTGATGCCGTCGAACTTGGACTAAGTTCAGATACCGAAATGGCTGATCAAATAACCGAATTGCATGCTTATACTTTTTTAACAAATTCTGATGCGCATTCCACTCAAAAAATTGCACGGGAATATCAAAAATTTGATTTAGAGACACCTACTTTCACGGCCCTTTCTCAAGCCTTAAAGAATCAAGGCGGGAATCGGGTAAAAGCCAATTATGGTTTAAATCCCCGTTTGGGTAAATATTATCGGACGACATGTGCCGTTTGTTCCGAGCCAATGAAGGAAGCGATTTGTTCCCATTGTGGTTCTGAAAAGTTTACTAAAGGGGTATCCGAACGCATTTCTGAGCTGGCTAATGCAGGGGATAAGCCTAAACGACCTCCTTATGTTCATCAAGTACCATTGGAATTTATTCCGGGCTTGGGGCCAAAAACGATGCAACAATTACTAGATCATTTTGGAACAGAGATGAATATTTTACATCGGGTAAAAGAAAAAGACTTGAAAGAACTTGTCAACATTCAACTTGCAGAAATGATCATCCAAGCGCGTGAAGGCAAATTACAAATTGCCGCCGGGGGAGGCGGAAAATACGGTAAAGTAAAAAAATCTTAAGTTCTTATTACGTTATTATTTTTAGCGTCTGTCATATTAACGGCCTGTCCCACATATGATGTAACAATCGTGGGACAGGAGGAAATATGCAATGCGCTATCGACTTTCAACAAACATTATAACTCGTCATTTTCAAGAACATTCGTCTCTTTATACCTTTATGACTGTTTTATTTTTAATGGGTGTTATATTTGGTGCAGTGATGGTGAATAGTTTATCTGACCATCAAAAAGAAGACCTGTTTTATTATTTAAATCAATTTTTCGGCCAAGTAGGAGAAGGCCAAATGGTGCCACCTGAAGAGTTATTAAAATTAAGCTTTTTCCATAATGTGAAGATAGCTGGATTAATATGGGTACTAGGCATCTCGATTATTGGCTTCCCATTAATCTTTTTATTAATTTTTTTAAAGGGAATTGTCGTTGGTTTTTCCATTGGTTTTTTAGTGAGCCAAATGGGTTGGCAAGGATTATTACTTTCTTTTGTCTCTCTTTTGCCACAAAATTTATTCATGATTCCAGTGTTGATCTTTATATCGGTCAGTTCGATTGCTCTGTCTATGAAAATTATCAAAAAGGTCTTTATAAGACCAACATTTCATTTTCAGTTTGTTCCGGTTTTTGCTAAATATGTAATGGCTTATGTAGGAGCGATTGCTGTTATTACAGTTGCAGCTAGCATTGAAGCTTATATTTCTCCTGCTTTAATGAAGTCTGTCATTCTATCAATCAGCTAAACCCTTCGCACATTATAATTATTTTAGTTTGAATATGAGCATCAATCTGATATAATTATAGTGGAGAATCGCGAGGGAGGATATTGAGGTATGGAAAGTCGCATAGAACGGATAAAGAAACAATTACATTCCGCAAGCTACAAGCTCACTCCCCAGCGTGAAGCCACGGTTCGGGTATTGCTTGAACATGAGGAAGATCATTTAAGTGCAGAAGATGTCTATCTGCTAGTCAAAGAAAAGTCACCCGAAATCGGGCTTGCAACAGTATATAGAACATTAGAGTTGTTAACGGAATTAAAAGTCGTGGACAAGATTAATTTTGGTGACGGTGTGTCACGCTTCGATCTTAGAAAAGAAGGAGCTGCTCATTTTCATCATCATCTTATTTGTATTGAATGTGGAGCCGTGGAAGAGATTCAAGACGATTTACTAGAAGATGTGGAAAAAATTGTAGAAAGAGATTGGCGCTTTAAAATAAAAGACCATCGCCTCATTTTTCACGGAATTTGTTGGAAGTGTCAAGAAAAAACCGATATTAATAAAAAAACAGATTAAACCTTTTCCAAGTCTAGGAAAAGGTTTTTTTAGTATTAAAAAAAAGAGAGTGACCGTGACACTAATTTCCCTTCTCAATCGGCTCACCGAAAAAATTGCTTTCATCCATGGGTTTAATGAATAAATGAAAACAACCTTGGCATATGATGGTAATAAGAAAAGCGGAGGCGTTTGCCAGGGGCGACAAGCAAATGTTCCTAAATCTTGGAAGGGTGTTTTTTCCCTTCCAAGATTTAGGGATATTTGACCTCGAGCCCCTCACGCCTGTTCAGCTGCGTACAAACTTTAAAGTTAAGGATGAAAATTATGAGAAATACTTTAAAAACACTTTTTGGAACATTACGATTACTCGCCTTGCTTATTGGATGCACGATTCTCTTCTATTATGGTATTATGTGGATAAATCAAGAATATGAAAATTATCGGCGTTATGATGAGCCGGAAGGAAGTGCGGTAAAGGCCTTTCAACCAGAAAGTCAAAGAAGTGATGCCTGGTTTTCGCGCCTAATCCTTTTTTACCAGAATGGAGAGTAATGGTTGTGCAAGATGAGATGCAGGATTTTATCCACTTTATGACAGTAGAAAAAGGATTGTCCCAAAATACGATTGTTTCGTATAAACGAGATTTAAAACGCTATTTGGAATATTTACAGCAGGTAGAGCAATTAAAGGCATTGAATGATGTGACTCGTATCCATATTATTCAATTTTTGGCTTTTTTAAAGAAAGAAGGAAAGTCCTCGAAGACATTAGCTCGACATATTGCATCCATTCGAGCTTTTCATCAATTTCTATTAAGGGATAGAGTAGTTGATCATGATCCATCTGTCCATTTGGAAACACCCAAGATGGAAAGGAAATTACCTCAAGTATTAAGTTTCCAAGAAGTTGAAAATTTGCTGAATACGCCTGATCTCACAACTTCTTATGGTATAAGGGATAAAGCTATGATGGAATTACTTTATGCTACTGGGATCAGGGTAAGTGAGCTAATCAATTTAGATTTGGATAATGTCCATTTAACAATGGGGTTTGTTCGTTGTATCGGTAAAGGGGATAAGGAGCGAATTATTCCTCTCGGTCAAATGGCTTCAGATGCTGTTGAATACTATTTACGAGAATCTCGACCTCGACTCAGAAAAACAAAATATAAAACAGAAGCTCTGTTTCTGAATCATCATGGAAATCGACTGACACGCCAAGGCTTTTGGAAAATCATTAAAAAGTTAGCGATTGATGCTCATATTGAAAAGGATCTTACTCCTCATACTTTGAGACATTCCTTTGCTACCCATTTGCTAGAAAATGGGGCTGACTTAAGGGCAGTACAAGAAATGTTGGGACATGCTGATATTTCAACTACACAAATCTATACACATGTAACAAAAACAAGGTTGAAAGATGTTTATACAAAATATCATCCACGGGCTTAAGAAACGATAGCATAAAAAACCGCCTAGGCGGTTTTTACTTTGGATTTAAAAGGGTATGTTAAAAGTATAAATGTACTTTTGTAGGAGGAATAGGCATGGACTATACAACATTTAAAAAGATTCATTTAATTGTACTCGATTCTGTTGGAATAGGGGAAGCACCTGATGCAGCTGTTTTTAACGATGAGGGGGCAGATACATTAGGCCATATTGCCGAAAAAATGGATGGTTTGACATTACCGAATCTACAAAGCTTTGGTTTAGCGAATATAAGAAAAATTAAAGGAGTAGATCCTGTAGACAAACCACTCGCGTTTTATACAAAGATGCAAGAGGCATCAAATGGAAAGGATACGATGACAGGGCATTGGGAATTAATGGGGCTCGTGACAAGTCACCCTTTTAAAGTCTTTCCAAACGGTTTTCCTGAGCTGCTAATTACGGAAATGGAGAAAGCCTCAGGACGATCTGTGATTGGAAACATCCCAGCAAGTGGAACGGAAATTATCGAAAGACTTGGGAAAGAGCATATGGAAACAGGAGCTTTGATTGTGTATACTTCTGCTGATTCAGTTTTACAAATTGCGGCTCATGAAGAGATCGTTCCATTAGAAGAGTTATATCAGATTTGTGAAAAAACGAGACAGTTAACCTTAAAGGAAGAATTTAAGGTTGGTCGTGTCATTGCTCGTCCTTTTGTTGGTGAACCGGGTAATTTTCAACGTACCGCCAATCGTCATGATTATGCCTTAAAACCTTTTGCACGAACAGTGATGAATGAATTGAAAGATGCTGGATTTGATGTAATAGCGCTTGGGAAAATTCATGATATTTATGACGGAGAAGGGATAACAGAATCGATTAGAACAGAGTCCAATATGGACGGAGTTGATAAGCTCTTGCAAACAATGGGAAAAAATTTCACAGGTCTAAATTTTATCAATTTAGTTGATTTTGATGCGAAATTTGGTCACCGCAGAAATCCCAAAGGTTATGGGCAAGCACTGGAAGAATTTGATCAAAGAGTTCCTGAAATAATCGATCAAATGGGTGAAGAGGATCTATTAATCATAACAGCAGATCATGGAAATGATCCAACCCATCATGGGACAGATCATACAAGAGAATTTGTACCCATGTTAGCCTACTCAAAGAAATTATCCCACGGGAAAGAGCTTCCAATCCGAAAAACTTTTGCGGATGTAGGGGCAACCATTGCAAGGAACTTTAAAGTGAATTGGAAAGGGAAGGGGACAAGTTTTTTAGAGGATTTACAAAACATAGAATAACATTGATACAAATCCCTGCCAAGTTGGGAAAAGCTCGAAAAGTTATTTTCGGGCTTTTTCTTTTTGTCTTTGTATAAATCCATCCAAGCTGGGAGAGAATGGATTTATGGAAAACATTTCCGGTGGAGGGATTGATATGAAAAAAGTTGTAACCATGTTTGTTGCATTATGTTTAATTCTTTCATTATATTCAGGAGCTGCATTTGCTGAAGAAAAGAAAACGGAGCTTGCGGAAGATTCGAAATCAGCAATCCTAATTGAAAGAGATACTGGGACGATTTTATATGAGAAAAATAGGGACGAAAAATACTCTCCTGCTTCCATGACAAAAATTATGACCATGTTATTAATTATGGAAGCCATCGATTCTGGGAAAATAAAGATGGATGAGAAGGTCACAACAAGTGAGTATGCAGCCTCAATGGGTGGTTCACAAATTTTTCTCGAACCTGGCGAAGAGATGACGGTTAAAGAGCTTTTATTAGCTATGGCAATTGCCTCGGCTAATGATGCCTCTGTCGCATTAGCTGAGAAAATCGCAGGAAGTGAAGAAGCGTTTGTCGATATGATGAATGAGCGCACAAAGGAGTTAGGCTTAAAAAATACTCATTTTAAAAACACGACAGGTTTACCAATAGAAGATCATTACAGTACAGCCTATGACATGGCGATCATGGCAAAAGAGCTGTTGAAGCATGAAGAAATTACAGACTTCACCAAAAATTATGAAGCCTATTTAAGAGAGGATAGCGATAATAAATTTTGGCTAGTGAACACCAATAAACTAGTAAAATTTTATCCTGGTGTGGATGGCTTAAAAACTGGATTTACAAGTGAAGCGAAGTATTGTCTAACTGCTACAGCAAAAAAAGATGGGATGCGTGTGATTGCTGTAGTCTTTGGTGCACCAACATCGAAAAGTAGAAATGCACAAATAACCAAAATGCTCGATTATTCTTTTTCTCAATATGCCACTCATCCCTTATATGAAAAGGGAAAAACGTTAGAAAAAGTGAAAGTGAGCAAGGGCAATAAAAAATATATAGAAGCAGTAACAGGGGAAAACGCTTCGGTTCTAACGAAAAAAGGAGAAAAGTTAGATAAGCTCACGGAAGAAATAGAATTGAATGAGCAGATTAAAGCCCCCCTTAAAAAAGGAGAAAAGATTGGCGTTTTGAAAGTAAAGAAAGATGGGAAAGAGCTAGTTGAGGTGCCTTTAGTTGCAAAGGAAAACGTAAAAAAAGCTTCTTGGTGGCATCTGTATAAACGAGCATTTGGATTGTTCACAAAAATAGATTAGTGACAAGATATCTTTTTACTCCAACACACCGAGAATTTAGCCGATGTTCTGCTTATAACCTGGGCCAATCAAAGGTTAGAACGCCTTTCTTTGTCAAAGAACATTCTTGTCGCCGATAGGCGGATGCCTTGCGCTTTTCTTAAATAAATTGCCGAATTTCTTCTAGTTTTGTCATTAAGAAGGAATTAGAGGGATAAGAGTAGAAATGACTCATTATACTTCTATATGCGAGGAGGATTAGGCAATTGAGTTTAAATATTGAATTGGATGTTAGACAAGACGTACTATGTGTGCGGCTATCAGGAGAACTAGATCATCATACAGCAGAAGATTTAAGAGGAAAAGTTAGTGAAACAATTGAAGCCTATGACATTCACCATATTGTGTTGAATTTGGCGAATCTCACTTTTATGGACAGTTCTGGACTGGGCGTCATTCTGGGAAGGTATAAGCAAATTAAGCTAAAGAATGGTGAAATGGTGGTATGCGCCATTTCGCCTTCAGTGAAGAGGTTGTTTGAAATGTCGGGCATATTTAAAATTATGAACCTGGAAACCTCGGAACAATTGGCTTTAGAAAGATTGGGGGTTGCATAAAATGAGGAATGAAATGCAACTACAATTTAGTGCATTAAGTCAAAATGAATCATTTGCTAGGGTCACTGTGGCCGCCTTCATTGCCCAACTAGATCCGACGATGGATGAATTAACAGAAATTAAGACCGTTGTTTCTGAAGCTGTCACGAATGCTATTATTCATGGTTATGAACAAAATCCGGCAGGAATTGTCTATATTTCAGCTGCCATTGAAGATGAAATGATTGATCTCGTTATCCGAGATAATGGGATTGGCATTGATAATGTTGATGAAGCAAGACAACCTCTTTTTACAACCAAACCTGAATTAGAAAGATCAGGTATGGGCTTTACCATTATGGAAAACTTTATGGACAAGATAGAAGTAGAATCACAACCAGGTTCAGGCACCACGGTCCGTCTAACAAAATATGTAACGAAAAACAAAGCGTTATGCAATTAAGGAGCCGTGCCTATGGACGTGCAATTAAAAAAAGAGGCAAGAAAGGGCTTTTTGAGCGATTCGGAAGTTAAGGATTTCATTAAGAAAAGCCAAGAAGGCGATCAACACGCAAGAGACATTCTTGTTGAAAAAAATGTTCGACTTGTCTGGTCTGTCGTTCAACGATTTTTGAATCGAGGCTATGATCCGGATGATTTATTTCAAATCGGTAGCATTGGTTTGTTAAAATCCATTGATAAGTTTGACCTTTCTTATGATGTGAAATTTTCAACTTATGCCGTTCCAATGATTATTGGTGAAATTCAACGCTTCATTCGGGATGACGGAGCTGTGAAAGTAAGCCGATCTATTAAGGAACTAGGAAACAAGATTAGAAAGGCAAGGGATGAGTTGGCGAAAAGAGATGGAAAAGTACCAACGATTTCCGATATTGCTACTTATTTAGATGTTTCTCAAGAGGAAGTATTAATGGCTCAGGATGCTGGAAGATCCCCAACCTCTATTCATGAGACTGTTTATGAAAACGATGGGGATCCCATTATCTTAATGGATCAGATTTCTGATGAAAATGATCACAAGTGGTTTGATAAAATTGCATTAGAGGAAGCGATCAGAGGACTGGATGAACGTGAAAGATTAATTGTTTATCTCCGGTATTATAAAGACCAAACACAATCGGAAGTGGCTTCACGTCTAGGGATATCTCAAGTTCAAGTTTCACGTCTAGAAAAGAAAATATTAGATCAAATGAAAGAACATATGGATGCCTAAAATGGGGCACCCATATGTTCTTTTTTTAATACCGTTACTTTGTATGAAAGTTGAATTTTACCACATACTAAAAGCTAGAAAGAAGGGAAGCATCGGCAATCCGTAAGAAGCAGGATAAGGGTTTGAAGGAGGGTCTCATTTTGAGCAAACTTAGCCAAGAAAAGATGATGAAGATTGATAAGAATCCTGATGTAATCGAAAAGTATTTTGAAGATAGAGTAGGTCTTGGAACGAGCTTTGATCTTGATGTAAGAAAATTAGTCATTTTAAAGAAAAAAGTTCATTTATATACTGTGAATGGTCTTTGCGACTCCATAATCATTACTCAAATTCTGAAGGAACTACAAAAACTTAACGATACCGAAAAAACGACATCGAAGCTGTATGAGTTAATTGAAAATAGAATAAGCAATTCATCTGTTCAGCCCGCAAAAACAATGGATGAGATGGTTGACCAAGTATTATCAGGCCTTATGGCTGTTGTTGTCGAAGGAGCGGACAGGGCTTTAATTGTCGATGTACGTAATTATCCCGGTAGACAGCCTGAAGAACCAGACACGGAAAAAGTAGTGCGTGGTTCAAGGGATGGCTATGTTGAAAATATTGTAGTCAACACAGCCTTAACGCGAAGAAGAATTCGTGATGAACGATTAAGATTTGAAATCATGCAGACCGGAGAAAGGTCTAAAACAGATATTGCCATTGGCTATATTAAAGGAGTTGCTAATCCAAGACTTGTTCATACCATTCGAAAAGAATTAAAAGCTATTGATATTGATGGAATCACAATGGCTGATAAAACGATCGAGGAATATTTAATGAAACAAGGCTATAACCCTTATCCACTTGTTCGCTATACGGAAAGGGCGGATGTAGGTTCCATTCACTTGCTGGAGGGTCATGTTTTAATCTATATTGATACATCACCTAGTATTATGATCACGCCGACAACTTTATTCCATCATGTTCAACATGCCGAGGAGTATCGTCAATCACCTGCAGTCGGAACCTTTGTGAGATGGACTCGATTCTTGGGAATTTGGGCATCCATTTTCCTTTTGCCACTATGGTTTCTATTTGTAATGGACCCTACCCTTTTGCCAGATCAATTAGATTTTATCGGACCAAATGAACAATCACATATTCCATTACTTCTGCAATTACTGATTGCCGATCTTGGGGTAGAGTTTATGCGGATTGCCGCTATTCACACTCCGACACCACTATCAACGGCGATGGGATTGATTGCTGCTGTATTAATTGGGGAAATTGCAGTGAATGTCGGTTTATTTCAGGCAGAAGTGATTCTCTATGTTTCAATTGTTGCCATTGGGACATTCTCCACACCAAGTTATGAACTTAGCGTAGCCAATAAAATGGTTAGAATGCTTTTATTAATATGTGTCGCTCTTTTTAAAGCACCAGGTTTCATTATTGGCTGTACTCTTTATATCATCTTTTTAGCCCAAAGCAAACCGTTAGGTGCTCCATATTTATGGCCGTTATTACCGTTTAATCCGAAAGGTTTATTTAATATTTTGCTTAGAAGACCTGTTCCCGGCGCCGTGCTTCGTCCAAGCGTTGTTCGGCCGCAAGATCGATTCCGTCAACCGCCAAAGCCTTGACTGGGGCCATTGCATAAATATTTAGATTATGATAAAGTAATTCTACTTATCAGGAAAAAACGATCGTCGTTTATACAACCGTTATGGTTATTTTTAAGGTGGGGGAAAAATGCATTTATACGGAACAGCTGTTATTAATCGACTGGGGCATTTAGAAATTGGTGGGGTAGATACCGTAACACTTGCCGAAAAATACGGTACACCTCTTTATGTATATGATGTTGCTCTTATTAGAAATAGAGCAAGAGCTTTTAAAAAGACATTTGAAAATATGGGAGTCAAAGCACAAGTGGCTTATGCAAGCAAAGCTTTTTCTACGGTGGCGATGATCCAACTTGTTGAAGAAGAGGGGTTATCTTTAGATGTAGTTTCTGGTGGGGAATTATTTACAGCCATCAGAGCAGAATTTCCTAGTGAAAGAATTCATTTTCATGGAAATAACAAAAGTGAGTCTGAATTAAAAATGGCCTTAGATTATCGCGTTGGTTGCATTGTGGTTGATAATTTTCATGAATTGTATCTACTTGCCCAACTTTGTGAACACCGGCAACAGCAAGTGAAAATTCTACTGCGTGTGACGCCAGGTATTGAAGCACATACTCATGATTACATCTTAACTGGGCAAGAGGACTCCAAATTTGGGTTTGATCTACAAAATGGGCAGGCTGAAGAAGCTCTTACGTATGCTATAGAAAATCATTACTTGGATGTACTTGGGTTGCATTGTCATATTGGGTCGCAAATTTTTGAAACAACAGGATTTAAATTAGCCGCGAGAAAAATTCTAGAAAAATTAGCCGAATGGAACACCTCATTTCGTTTTAAAGCAACGGTATTAAATTTGGGAGGGGGCTTCGGAATTCGTTATACAGAGGAAGATAGCCCATTAGCTCCTGAATCGTATGTTACTGAGATGATTGATGAAGTGAAAGCTGAAACAGATAGGCTTGGATTGGATTTACCAGAAATTTGGATTGAGCCAGGTCGCTCGATGGTAGGAGATGCAGGAACAACTTTATATTCAGTCGGTTCGCAAAAGGATGTACCAAACATCCGAAAATATTTAGCTGTAGATGGAGGCATGACAGATAATTTAAGGCCTGCTCTTTATGATGCTAAATATGAAGCCATCTTGGCTAATCGTGCAAACGAGGAATCGAAGGAAAAAGTATCGATTGCCGGAAAATGCTGTGAATCTGGAGATATGCTCATTTGGGATTTACCTTTACCTGAAGCTTCTCCCAATGATATTCTTGCTGTATTTTGTACAGGTGCTTATGGGTATTCCATGGCGAACAACTATAATCGCATCCCAAGACCACCAGTTGTTTTTGTCGAAAATGGGTTAAGTCAACTAGTCGTAAAAAGAGAATCATATGAGGATTTATTACGATTAGATTTGTCTTATGTTGCAAAGTCACGAATGTAAACCCGCAGATTGCGGGTTTTCTTAAAGTGGCATAAATTTTTGGAGTTAGTACTCGCGCATAGTCCGTAGCTTTAAAGACAGAGGCTCACCAAAATCCGAAACCATCATTATAAAGTGTGGAAGCGATGACAGAGCTTGCTACTGGAGCAGGATGCCTTGTTTTTAGCCATACATTTTTATACAGGCTATTGCATATTTTTTGATAAAGTGAAACTTTTTTGTCAAATTTTCGTCTATATAAGTATAAAAGATATGAATTCGGGAAATACAGTGTTTGCTACCTAATTTTAACAGTTCAAGATTAGAATCATTTGCTTAAACGAACCATAGCCAGTACAATGAAACCATGTTATAAAGACATAATGTAAAGTTAAAGGATTAAGGGGTGTGCATTCTTTGCGCAAAAGGAATATCACTTTATTTATTTTGATCTTAATTGTAGCTGCCGTATGGGGTATCCTATATTGGGTCTTTATTGCACCAAATGTTCGGATTACCAAATGATAAGTGAACAAACTTTCCCGATTCAGTTATAATGCTTTGTGCAGTTTGCCAGCAGGAAATAAGAAAATGAGGGATCTGTTATGTTAATTCGATACAAGAAAGCCTATGAAAAGATCGCGATGGGCCTTCTTTCCTTTATGCCGAATGAGAAGGATCTGAAAAAGCTCCAAAATACAATGAAAACATATGAAACGGCAGACAATTGGCAATTGTTTTTATGGAAAGATGAGGATATTACTGGCTTAGTAGGCGTAGTTCAAATGGATGATGTAGTTGAAATTCAACATATTTCCGTTAATCCTTCCCATCGACATGAAGGCATTGGTACAAATATGGTGAAATCGCTAAAGCAAATTTATCAGGATAAGAAAATTATTCCTACTGATTATACTGCCAGTTTTTTTGAAAAATGTGAAAATACGGATGAAGAAAGCTCGGACATGTCCTAAACCGAGCTTTTAAAAAACTAATAAAGAAATGTTAAGTATTTATTTTTCATTATACGGGGGGTTAAAGTGGATATTAATTTCTCCTATCAAAAACCTGACGATCCGTTACATATTAGTCATCGTAAACGAGACACAAAAAACGCTATGCCTGAATATCATACCCATGTTGATCATTATGAAGTATATTATCTAATAAATGGAAAACGGAAATATTTTATTAACGATAAAACATATTATGTAAACCCGGGAAATCTAGTATTTATTAATAAAGGAGTGCTTCATAGGACTTTCCATGTTGATGACTATGAACATGAAAGACTATTAATTAATTTTACTGGTCAATTATTTGAAAGTGAAAAAGATACCTGTTCTTCTCTTTTACAATCAGTTTTCAATCAAACCTTAATTATTCAGCTTAATCGTCATGAACAACAGGAGATTGAATATATATTATTTAAAATGATTCATGAAATGCAAAAAGGAGAAACTGGTTTTGACCTTTTTTTGAAAACGTTGTTAATTCAACTACTGATCTCTTCAGTTCGTTATTTAAATAGAAATACGGCCGATACCCAAGAATTTACAGGAAGTGTTTATCATAAAATGACGGATATCATCCACTATATTAATAAACATTACCACACTCCAGACCTCACACTTGACTCTGTAGCAAATGAGTTTTTTATCAGTTCTTATTATTTAAGTAGAATTTTTAAAAAGGCGACAGGCTTCACCTATAGTGAGTATTTAAATCATGTACGGATTCAAGAAGCACAAAGATTATTGCGAGAATCCCATATGAAAGTAATTGATATTGCAGGGAAAGTAGGCTTTAATAGTTTAACTCATTTTGGTAGAGTGTTTAAAAACCATACACGTTATACCCCTTCCTATTATCGTAAAATTCATAATAAATAATTTTATCGTGAATGCGTTTACATATATCCAGAACAAAATATGTTGAGGTTTTTATAACCCGGCAAAATATGTTGAGCAGAGTACGTCGGATTGCTTTTAAGCTAATAAAGAGAGAGAGTTTCATAAGAAAAAAGCAGGTAAAGGAGAGAGGAATGGATGAAAACGAAATTTGGATGCTGTCTTATTCTTGGATCATTTGTTCCACAATCGAGTGGGGAAAGTGTAGAGATGGGGAAAGTGGAGCAACTACGCGATGGCCTTCAGTTGTTAAAGGAAAATGGATATGATTTTGCAGAATTGACTGTTCAATTTCTTACACAACTGTCAGAGGAGGAGTTTCATGAGGCGAAACAGGTAATCCAGCAAACATCTCTAAATATCCCTGTCTGTAATAGTTTTATTCCTCCACAATTAAAAATTGTCGGCCCGAATGTATCCATTACAGATTTAGATGATTATCTAGATTTGGCAATGAGGCGAGTCCATGAAATTGGGGGAGAACAAATTATTTTTGGAAGTGGGGGAGCAAGGACCATTCCAGACGGCTTTTCCCAAACGCAGGCATACGAACAAATTAAACAGTTTTTATGTCGCTGTGAAACATATAGCGCAAAATATGGGATTACCGTCGCGATTGAACCACTAAATAAAACAGAAAGTAATATCATCAATACAGTAAAAGAGGCCATGTCATTAGCAGAAGAAGTGAACTTACCACATATCAAGGTGTTGGCGGATAGTTATCATATGGATTTAGAGAAAGAATCCTTCACTATTCTAAAGCAAGCGATAAAGGATGAATGGCTTGCTCATGTCCATATTTCCGATCGGGACAGGCGATTTCCGGGGGAAATAAACGGGGAAGAAGCAATGGATTTTTCTAAGCTTTTTCGTGTTTTACAAGAGGCAAAATACAAAGGCTTGATTTCAGCAGAATGTAATGCGGCTTCTCTCGTAGATGTAAGCGCCTTATCCTTGCAGTTTGTAAAAAATACTTGGTCGAGCGTTGAGGGAGGTCTAGCGAATGTCCAATCAAATTGAATTAAAAGTAACAGCGGGAAACCATGATAGAAAATATTGTCCCGTTTCGTTTCAATTATTAAAAACATCATTACCATTATCCGAATTAATTTTGGCCAATGTTCGAATGTATGATAAGAGTGGTAAAGCAATTGCTGTACAGTGTGAGGAAACAAAAGATTCCATTGTATTATATTGGTTAATCGAAGAATTGGCTGCACAGGAAACAATGATTTATACCGTTGATTTTAGTGAGGGAAATCAAAAAGATCAGTTAAAGAATGTTGAAATATTCGAAAGGGAAAATCAGTTTGATATTTTGATAGATAGTGAGCTCGCAACCTCTTATGTCATGGACCCGGAGCTTGCTAAACCTTATCTTGGTCCGGTTATTGGACCAAACGGACAGAGTTATACTCGGCTTGACTTTGAGACGACTGAGCATCCGCACCATCGGTCGATCTGGCTTGGAATTGGTGATGTAAATGGCGTAGATGCTTGGAATGAACGACCAGACTATGGAAAGCAAAAGATTAATCATATCCAAGAAAAATATGCTGGGCCAGTCTTTGCAAGAATCTCAACCGAAGTGGAATGGACAAATTTTAAAGGACGCTCCCTTATGCATGACCATCGAACAATTACCATTTACAATACGCCAGCCTCCGCTCGTATTATAGATCTATCGTTTACGCTTAGTGCAGATTATGGAAGGGTTGAACTGGGAGCAACAAAAGAAGCAGGACCGCTTGGGATCCGTGTTGCTGAAACGATGAGTGTTGATCATGGTGGAACGATTGTCAATGCTTATGGTTCTATAAATGAAGAAGAGTGTTGGGGAAAAAGTGCACCATGGTGTGATTATTATGGAAAAGTGGGGGGAGAAACTCTCGGAATTGCTACGTTTGAAGACCCGCAAACAACTGAATTCCCTACGTACTGGCATATCCGAAATTATGGGCTAATCGCCCCGAATAATCTCTATTTTCGAGGTGGTCAACTATTAAGAAAAGGCGAATCACTTACTTATCACTACCGGATTTATTTTCATGAAGGAAACACACAAGAAGCGTTAGTTGCTAATCGCTATCAAGACTTTATCCACCCACCTAAAGTGGAAGTGATAGAAAATAATGAATGAAGGAAAGGATCAATACAGGCTAAAACTAAACTATCCGGCTTCATGGTGGAAAAATATGTGGAGAGAGGCTCTGCCTTCTGGAAACGGTAAGATCGGTGCAGCTGTTTATGGTGGAATTAAAGACGAAACGATCCTAATCAATCATGAGGAATTATGGCATTTAGGAAAAAAAGATGAAGTTCCTGATGTCAGACATACCCTTGCAGAAACAAGAAAATGGATGTCTCAGGGGAAGTATATGACTGCTAGTTGGAATTTAACGAATGCCTTAAAGGAAAAAGGGTATAAGACGCGTTTAGCTTCTAGGTTACCACTTGGCGCATTGAAGGTAACAATGCCATGTGAACATGCCTTTAAAAATTACGGAAGAGTACTTAATATGGAAACAGGTGAGGTATCGGTCAAATGGAGGGATGGCCAGAAAATATATGAGAGAAAATTATTTGTCTCCAGAGCAGACGATCTCATTGCTTATGAAATTACATCCAATCGCGCATCGATTCGGGCGGATGTTTATTTAGCTCTTCATGAGAGTGAGGGGGGGAAACTTTCAGACCGAGTCCCATTACTTGTTGAGAGTGCTGAGGGGAAAGTAAAAGCTCCATATTATTACTATGCAACCAAAAATGAGGACGGAACTGATCTTGGGGCTGTTCTGCGTGTCATTCCAACTAACGGTCAAATGAAAGAAGGACAAGGCTGCCTTCAACTTATAAATACAGGGAAAATTCTCATTTTGGTAAAAGTATTCGTCAAAGGGGAGCGCCAAAAGGATTGGAAAAGATTGACAGAGGAGTTAGCTAATATCGAGTCTAATTATCATAAACTACTTACTCGACATGTAGAACTTCATCGTCCTCTATTCCAATCTGCAAAAATTGAATTAACGGCTCATGATAATCCGCGATCAAATGAAGAGCTTCTTCTCGAAGCTTATAGTGGGGAAGCGCCGACTACTTTAATTGAAAAAATGTGGGCATATGGAAGATATTTATTTATTTCAGGAACTAGACCAAAAGGTCAGCCATTTGGCTTATATGGTCTGTGGTTTGGGGATTACCGATTAATGTGGGGCCATCATATGGCGAATGAAAACATTCAAATGATGTACTGGCACAGTAATGTTGGTGGCTTAATCGAATTTACACCTGCTTTATTCGATTATTATGATCGGATGATGGAAGATTTTAGAAGAAATGCTCGTCATTTATATGGTTGCCGTGGAATTTTTATTCCAGCTGGAACGACCCCCGGTATTGGGGTTCCCAATCAGGTGGTACCCGTTATTATGAATTGGACAGGTGCAGCGGGGTGGCTAGCAAAGCATTTCTATGACTATTTTTTATTTAGCGGTGACCAAGTCTTTTTAAAAGAGAAGGCCTTGCCCTTTATGCGAGAAGCGGCCCTGTTTTATGAGGATTTTCTTGTGCTTGGTGATGATGGATTTTATAAGATCTATCCATCAGTTTCACCAGAAAACACACCGGAAAATCATATGCCAAAAGACGGTCAACCACTGGCACATCCAATGCCAACAACGATTAATGCTACTGCTGATTTTGCGATCATAAAGGAGTTATTATCCCATCTCATTGAAGGGAGTAGAATAGTTGGCGGGAAAGCATTAGATAAAATTGACCAGTGGGAAGCAATGTTAGCAAAAATTCCTGATTATCAAGTAAATGAAGATGGAGCGATTCGTGAATGGATGCACCCAGATTTTGCTGATCGTTATGAACATCGTCATTTGTCTCATATTTATCCGATTTTTCCAGGTCAAGAATTCACGCGGGAGGATAACCCTACCTTGTTTACGGCTTTTGAAACGGCTGTTAAACAGCGATTAATTGGTGCGCAAACAGGATGGTCGCTTGTCCATATGTCCTCTATATACGCACGAATGGGAGATGGGGATAAAGCCCTTGAATGCTTAAATATTTTAGCACAATCCTGTCTAATGAATAATTTCTTTACCTTGCATAATGATTGGCGAGATATGGGCATTTGTATGAACTCGCAAACGGCTCCGGTTCAATTGGACGCGAATTTAGGATGGATTAATGCAGTACAGGAAATGCTCATTTATGTTTCTTCTTCGCTCGTAAAATTGTTACCCGCTCTTCCATCAAAATGGAAACAAGGTAAAGTCGAGAATCTTTGTTTTACAACGGGGAAAATATCATTCTCTTGGGACGTAGAGGCAAAACAATTTTTGGGAAAGATAGTGGCGCAAAGGGAAACAGCAATAAGAATCGTATTACCTGAATTTTGTCAGTATAATTTCGAGAATCTCCATGCCAATATTAGAGTGATAGATTCTAATTGTTTGGATATTAAGTTAAGTAAAGCAGAAGTTTTGATATTGCATTCAGTATAAATTCTAAAAGAATGTTAAAAAGCAAAGGAATAGAAAAAGAAGGGCAATATTTATTGAATGATTTATTTTGAACAAATAATGTGGAGCAATGTGAAGCTCCTTTTATTATACTGTTTGTAAGCGCTTTATGAGAATGAAGGGGTGGTCAATGAATGAAAAGTTGGACAAAAAATGGATTTATCTTGCTGTCAATACTTTTTTCTCTATTTTTAGTTGTTGGTTGTTCATCTTCAGGAAGCAGCAAAGAGTCGGTACCTTCCGACCAATCTACTAGTAGTGATCAAGGACAAGATCAACAGGAAGAAAAAGCGGACGAATTAGAACCAGTCATTCTACTCATGATGACACACTGGGGAGATGAGCAATTTGAGACGTACTTTAAAGAACCTGTAGAGGCCAAATTTGATCACATTACATTAGAACATGTGCAATCACGCTGGGATGAAATTGAGGAGAATGTGTTTGCTAAGCAGCTTTATCCTGATTTAATTATGACGAGTGTAAGTGCCGAATATCTAGAGATGGATTTATTACTTGATCTTACACCATATATTGAAGAAACCAACTTTGATTTAGATCGACTAGAACCAAGTATCTTAAACTATTTAAAGGATCAATCAAATGAAGGAGAATTAAATGGGCTTCCACTTATCCGTCCAGAGTATGCGCTTGTTTATAACCCTGATATATTTGATTTATTTGGGGTTGACTATCCAACAAATGATATGACTTGGGATGAGGTAATTGAGCTTGCTCGTAAAGTAACAGGGGATATGGGCGGCGTGCACTATCGTGGACTACATCCAGGTAACTTTGACTTTATGATGAGACAAACTGAAACTCCAAAACTAGTGGATCCAGATACTCATGAACCGATTATTGATAAAAATGATGCATTCAAAATATATTTACAACGGTTAGAAGAAATATATAGCATCCCAGGTAATTCTTTTGATTCCGTGGAAGACATGAAAGATGTTAGAGGCGTGGACCTAATGAGAAAAGGACAACTTGCCATGGCGGCAGACCGAGCATTTGCAGGTGCTTATGTAGGGGCAGCTGTCGAGAATGGATTGAATTTTGACTTTGTCACGTATCCGCGCTGGGGAGGAGAGTTTGGTGATTATGGACCGAATGAACCCGGGAATGGAATTGTGGCAACGACAACCTCAAAACATCCTAGAGAAGCCTTCCGTGTAATAGAGTACTTATTAAGTGATGAATATCAAATGATCAAGTCTGAAAATGGGGATCTTCCCTCAGTCGTAACACCTGAGGTACGTGAGGCATTCATGAAAGGGCATGAACATTATGAAGATATATTAAAGGATAAAAACTTAGCAGCCATTACGGATGCAAACCCCGCCCCTCTACCGCGGATTTCTCAATATGAAAGTGAGATTATGGAAGGAGTCGATTATCGAGAGGGGATCTTTGAAGGAAAAGATATTAATACAATTATTCGAGAGATGCAAGATAAAGCCGAAGGAAACGCGAAAAGCGTATTATCTAAAAACTAAATTACCATACGACTGTCAACGTCAGGGGAAAATGTCCCTGCCGTTGATTTTTGCTTAAAAGGAATATTTTTAGAAAGAAACTATATCTACCTTTATTTTGTTTCGAGATCTCCGCCAATTATGCTTCTTTAAAATTTGTACAGGTGTGTTTATATCGGCATTTCCCCAGCTCATTCCCTGTTTTCGGCAATAGGATTGGCACAAAGTAAATAATTTTTTATCTTTAATGGGGAAATTTATCGCCTTGTAGGGACACTGTTTACTCATTATTTTATTGCTCTCAATTAATATTTTGATGAACTCTGGATAGTGAATGCCTAGTTGGTCGATCTCTACTTGTTTGTCTTTTAATAAACGGATGGCTTTATTCATTAATTTAACAGCACCCTTTCTATTCCCGTACCGATAATGGTAATAACTAACAGCTACCTGAATGAAGCCGACCCAAATTGAACTTCGCTCCATTCCGTGATCCTTCCAGTACTCCTCTAGAACTTCATGACATTCAAAATAATCTCGATCTGCATGGAAATGGTACAGATATTTTATATAGGATAAAGGAAAGTCCAAAACGATCGTCCCCTTTCGATTATATGACGTGTTTTATAATAATAATGAATAATTGCTTTTAAATATAGTTTAACATTGGGAGAAAAACAAAAGTAGAGAATCTTGTTTTTTCCACTATCACTGTTATATGATAAGAAAGAAAATCAAGAAAAAATGTGACTAAATTTGGTGATAGAATGGAGTATCAAGTAAAATTAGAGAAGTTTGAGGGGCCGCTTGACCTTCTTTTACATTTAATTAATCGATTGGAAATAGACATTTATGATATTCCTATGGCCGAAATTACTGAACAATACCTAGCATATGTACACACTATGCAGGAATTGGAATTAGATGACGCTAGTGAGTATTTAGTGATGGCGGCAACGATGCTTTCGATTAAGAGTAATATGCTTTTGCCCAATCATGATCAACCTGAAGAAGATTACATATACGAAGATGAAGACCCACGTGATGAATTAGTGGAACAGCTAATCGAATATAAGAAGTTTAAAGAGGCATCTGTTACATTAAAAAACAAGGAAGCTGATCGAAGCCTTATGTATACAAAGCCACCTTGTGACTTATCGGAATATACGGGTGAGGTAGGTACAGAACCGATCCTGGGGGATGTGACTTTAGCAGATATGCTTGGTGCGTATCATAAATTGATACGTAGAAAAAAATTGCAAAAGCCACTGCAAACGAAAATTAGTTATCAGGAAATATCGATTGAGGATAGAATGACTGAAGTTTTACAACAATTATCAACGCAAGCGAATCGCATTAGTTTTTACGAGTTTTTCCCATATGAAGATAAAGAGCATGTGGTGATTACTTTCCTGGCCATGTTGGAATTAATGAAGCGCAATGAAATTATTGTGGAACAAACAAATATGTTCGGTGATATTTTTCTATCCTTGCGAAAGGAGCTTGTCGCTAGTGGAGGAAGATAAACAGTTGGGAATCATAGAAAGCCTGTTGTTTGCCGCGGGGGATGAAGGATTGTCGGTCAAACAGATTGGGGAAGCCATGGGGATATCAGAGGAAAAGGCTCTCCAATTATTGGAAATTCTTAAGAATAGGTATGAGGAAGATGTGGCAAGAGGAGTGACCATTGTTGCCTTTGCAGAAACATACCAACTCGCGACCAAAAAGGAGTTCTCTGATTACCTAAAAAAACTTGTTGAAAGTCCTAGTAGCTCTTCTCTCTCTCAAGCAGGTCTTGAAACATTGGCGATCATTGCCTATAAACAACCTATTACAAGGGTTGAAATCGAAGTGATTCGCGGAGTGAAAACGGAAAGGCCAATTCAAACGTTAGTTTCTAAGGGACTGATAAAGGAAGTGGGGAGAGCAGAAGGAACAGGAAGGGCTAAATTATACGGAACAACCAGTGAGTTTCTAGATTATTTTGGACTAAAGGACCTTCAAGAATTACCTGAACTTGAGGAAATCTCGAATGATAGCCCTGCTGAGGAAGATGAAGCGGATTTATTTTTTTCATCCTTTAAAGAGCAAACAGAATAGACGACAAAAAACTGTTGATATATCAGCAGTTTTTTTTATGTCTGCGTGCCCAGCAAGCCGTTAATTGCTAGTTGGTGGAAGTCCAACCTGAGTAAGTGCCAAGACGCTCAGTAGCTGACAGGCAACTGGTGGAGAAATCCTAAGGTTGAAGCCCTGTGACAAAGTAACTC